>JAUTWX010000287.1 GCA_030838385.1 Acidobacteriaceae bacterium | reverse complement strand
ATCGGCTGGACCGCCAAAAATACCTGCACACTTAACCAGCAGCTCGGCTCGATGCTCTTCCTCTGTTGCATCGTCACCTCACTCGATGTCGCTGCCGCCAGCCGTCCCACGCCGGCAGCCGACCGCTGCGGCACCTGCCGCCGATGCATCGAAGCATGTCCCACAGACGCCCTCATCGCGCCCGGCCAGATGGATGCCAGCCGCTGCATCGCCTACCTCACCATCGAGAAGCGCGGCCCCATCCCGGAAGATCTACGGGCGCCCATCGGCCGCCAGGTCTTCGGCTGCGACATCTGCCAGGAGGTCTGCCCCTGGACTGCGAAATCCAGAAATTACCCTACCGCCGTCCCCAATCTCACCCGGTCCGAGCTGATCAACCCCACCCTCGAATGGCTCGCCGCACTGACCACTGAAGAGTTCAACCAGCAATTCCGAGGCGCCCCGGTAAAGCGAACAAAACGCAATGGATTGCTGCGCAACGTAGCCATCGCGATGGGAAACAGCGGCGAACAAGAATTCCGGCCTCAGCTAGAAGCTTGGGCCAACGCGGAGGCCGACGACCCCGTCCTCGCCGAAGCCGCCGCCTGGGCCATCGGCCGTTTATTTTCGTTCTGAGCAAAATAGAAGGACCTGCAGTTTGTGTGATTGGCCACCAAGCTCAACGTGAGCGACCAAAGGGAGCGAACCCAGTAAGCGCGCCGCAGGCGCATCCGCCCGTGCGGCAAGCACCAACAGAACGGCCTCCCTGCGTCGGGAGGCCGTTCTGCAATTCCAATCGTGATGGCTTAGGCGCTGCGAATTACGTTGGCCGCATTCAGTCCCTTCGGACCTTGCTGGCACTCGAACTCCACCCCTTCACCTTCATTCAGTGTCTTGTACCCGTTCTCTTGAATTGCAGAGAAGTGCACAAACACATCTTCGCCGGTGGAGCGCTGGATGAACCCATAACCCTTTGCTCCGTTAAACCACTTCACAACGCCTTGCTCTTTCACGGGAGACTCCTTTCACCTCGTGTGTGTAGGCGTCCCGCAAATTACCTCTGAAAACACGAAAAGCTGCCGGCGTCGAAGACGCAGGGCAGCTCATTGTTTCTCAAGATTCATTGCGGAACAGCAAAACCAAAAACATCAAAAACGGCCTTCCAAAAGCGTGCTTCCCGCGGACCCATACCGGCGTTCTGCGTTCTCCTGTTATGGCAGGAAATGCTCCTAAGTGCAACACAAAATTACGTTACAGCGACTTTTCAACAGCCTCGCCAGCCTCCGCATGACCCCTTGTGGGGAGGGGAATTGATGTCCAACGTTGCTACGATCGTGCAGCGGAGCAATCCCCCATGGCGATGTTGACCCTCTTCCCGCCGGGTCTGCAGTCCAGTTCGGCAGGAGCTAGCCCATCTACGGCTTCGTCCCTCAGGACTCTGACGGAGAATGCCTCGCTCGCCCAGCACGCGAAGGCGCTAGCCCTCTATCTTGCACAGACGGAGGTGCATACATACGCCTTTAGTGTCGCCGCCAATGTCATCCTCTCCCTCTTTCCCTTCATCGTCCTCATGCTCACCATCGCGCGGCAGGTCTTCCACTCGCCCGCCATGGTGGCCGTCATCGCGGATGAGATCCGCTACTTTCTTCCCGCTGGCCAGGACTTTGTCATCCGCAACATGACCATCCTCTCCCGCGCGCACGGCGGCGTGCAGATAGCCTCGATCGTCATGCTGCTCATCTCCGCTACCGGCGTCTTCATGCCGCTCGAGGTCGCCCTGAATCAGGTCTGGGGCGCACGGCGCAACCGCTCCTATCTGATGAACCAGCTCGTCTCCCTGGGGCTGGCCTTCGCCATCGGCACCCTTACCCTGATGTCCATCTCGCTCACCGCCGCGCAGCACAGCCTGCTCAGCTTCCTTTTCCTGGGCAACACTGACAACGTCGTCTTCGGCTTCCTGGCCCACTGGCTGCTGCAGATCTCCGCTGCCGTCATCAGCGTGCTCATCTTCCTGCTCATCTACTGGGTGTTGCCCAACCGCCGGCTCCCCATAGTCGCCGTGCTGCCCGCCGCGGTCAACACCGGTCTCTCATGGGAGGTGGCGAAGCGCATCTACATCGCGTTGCTGCCCTGGCTCGATTTCCGCTCCGTCTACGGACCGTTCTCCGTCTCCGTCTCGCTCATGATGTGGGCCTTTGTCAGCGGACTGCTCATGCTCGCCGGCGCTCACTACTCGGCATCGCGCCACGCCCTCCGTCTCGCCCGCAAAGCCGACCCCCGCCACCATAACGACCCGCAATCCGACATCTAGATCGACAAGCGTATCGTCATCCTGAACGGTCCTGCAGAAGCGCGCTGAGCCATGCTGCTTCGAAAAGTCGCCCACAAATCGAAATGTGAGCGACCAGAGGAAGCGAACTCACGAAATGCGCCACAGGCGCATGTGCCTGGGACGGCCAGTCCCGCGTTACACTCGGCCTGAGTATGCCGAACCTCTTCGCGCGCGCAGAAGCTGCCGTCCTGAATCCGCTGCGCCGCCCTGCACTCTCGGGCGTAGCGGAGCACGGCGCCTTCTGGTCGCTCGCGGCCCTCCTCATTCTCGTATTGCTGCGCTTCCTGCCCGGACCTCCCGGTGCGCTCAACACGCTTGCGCTCTTCGTCGTCGTGCCCCTCTGGCTGGTCTTCAGTTGCATCATCCTCTACCGGTGGCTGGTCAACTATGTGCTGTGGAAGGTGCGCAATCGTCTCGTCGTCACCTACCTGCTCATGGGTCTCGCGCCAGTGGTGCTCTTCGTCACACTGGCTACCATTGCCGCATACGTCTTTGCCGGCCAGTTCGCCACATTCGCGGCCACCTCGGAGCTACAGTCCACCCTCGGCCGCCTCAGCGCGGAGAACCAGGCCTTTGCCGTGCACGTGGCGCACGCCATCGCTCGCGCGCCATCCGCGAACTCCGTCGAGCTTGGGGACTACGAGGCCGCCAACCACAGTATTCCCGGCCGCCTTACCGTCGATGCCTGGGTCGGCACTGCGACCGACCATCGCCATCTCCTCCTCATCAGCGATGGCAGAGAACTCCCGCAGCATAATGCAGACGATCCGATGGCCTATCCAACCTGGTCGCACGATGGCTTTCGCGGCGTCGTGCTAGACGGCGGGCACCTGTTTCTCCGCGCCGTGAATACCCGCACCGTCGCCGATCACCAGGTCACCTTCGTCTCCAGCGCACCGCTCGATCCCACAACGGTCGATGAGCTTGCTCAGGGTCTCGGCTTGATCCACATCATCCCAGATGTCAGAGCGCTCGCACAGGATGACAGCAAGAACACGCACGTCGAGCGGGGGAGGGCCAGTCCGAGGGAACTCGCCGAGCAGACCTCGGGCACCGTCAATGGCGGCAGCCTCATGCCCGGCGCTTTCCTGCTCGATCGCCGCATCACCTTCTCTGCGCCGCTCTTCACCACCGACTGGAAGAATGGCAAACAGCTCATCAGCCTGATCAGCGTCACCTCGCGGCCTGCATTGCTCTACGCGCATCTCTTCGGCACGGCCTTCGTTGTCGGCACCGTTATTCGCTACGGACTCATCATCCTGGCTTCAATCTTCGCCGTCATTGAGCTCATCGCTTTCATCATGGCGGTTCGCCTCAACCGCACCATCACCAACGCCGTCGCCGATCTCTACCGCGCCACCACCGCTATCGACAGCGGCAACTTCACGCATCGCATCCGGGTGCAGCGCCGCGACCAGCTCGGCGCGCTCTCCACTTCGTTCAACACCATGTCGGAGTCGCTCGAGCGCCTGCTGGAGCAGCAGCGCGAGAAGGAGCGCATGCAGAGCGAGCTTGAGATCGCGCAGGAGGTGCAGAACAATCTCTTCCCCCATGGTCAGGTGGAGATGCCCGGGCTCGAGCTTCACGGCATCTGCAAGCCCGCGCGCACCGTCTCCGGCGACTACTACGACTTCCTCATCATGGGCGAGAACGAGCTATGCCTCGCCACCGGCGACATCAGCGGCAAAGGCATCTCCGCCGCGCTGCTCATGGCCTCACTGCATTCCGCTGTGCGCGCCTATCGTTTTGCGGGCGAAGATTGCTTCGGCGACAACGGTGGTACCGACCGGTTCTTCCAGGGCATGGTCACCTTCAGCTCACCCGGCAAAGTGCTCAGTCTGCTCAATCGCCATCTCTACCGCAGCACGCAGCCCGAAAAATACGCGACCCTCTTTCTCGCTCACTACAACACCAACACCCGCAAGCTGACCTACTCCAACGGCGGCCAGCTTCCGCCCTTCGTGCTCTGCGCCAACGGAACAGTGCGTCGCCTCGATCGCGGCGGCTCCGTCGTTGGTCTGCTCGACGACCTCGTCTACGACGAGGGCACCGTCACCCTCGATCCCGGCGACATTCTCATCGCCTACAGCGACGGCGTCACCGAGCCCGAGAATGAATTCGGCGAGTTTGGCGAAGAACGCCTCATCGAGATGGTCCAGCGCCATCGTCATCTGCCGCTTGCCGCGATCTCGCAGCAGGTGCTGCAGTCTCTGCGCGCCTGGATCGGCGACCAGGAGCAGCCCGACGACATTACTCTGGTGCTCGCTCGCCAGGCCGCCGCGGGTTCGAACTGAAACCCTTCCATATTTACTCCAGATCAGCGACTTATAAAATAACTGTGAATTTACCTTTGCTTTTTCTGAATGAGTTACAGATAGATGAAATGTAGTTCAATCCTCTGTGACTTCCTAACTTCTTAAGACTTCCTTAAGTCTCGCGATGATGTAGTCCGAACATCCGGCCATCCTCGCAGGCTGGCGCTGCTACGCATCCTGAGCCCTTCCCCCCGGGCCAGGTATCGAGCGCCTTGCCTGCAGTGGATCTGAACCTTATCGCGTTTCGTAGCTAGTCATACAAAAAGGAAGTCGACGCACATGCCTTTGAAGAGTCGTAGGCGCTTGTCCCTGATGCTGGTCAGCTTGTTCACTTTCCTTCTCACCCTCAGTCCGCAGCTCGTGAAGGCTCAGACACAGACGGGCAGCATTGTCGGAACCGTGCAGGACGTGGGCGGCTCAATCCTCGTGAGTGCCAAAATCACGATCGAGCCGACGGGAAGACAAACCGCAACCAACGATCAAGGTCAGTTCCGTATCGCGGACCTGCCCGCCGGCGACTATACGGTCACCGTCTCTTATGTCGGATTCGCCCCGTCCACGACATCCGTAAAGGTCCAGGGCGGTCAGCCGGCAACCCTGAATCAGACGCTGAAAGTGGCCTCCGGTGCCGACACCGTGATGGTCAATGCGGCACGTCTGCAGGGCGAGGCTGAAGCCATCAACATCGAGCGTATGTCTTCGGATATCGTTCAGATACTTCCCGAACGCGTCATCACCAGCCTGCCCAATACAAACATCGCGGACGCGGTAGGCCGCCTGCCCAGCGTCTCGCTCGAGCGCGACGAAGGCGAGGGCAAGTATGTGCAGATTCGCGGCACGGAGCCGCGTCTCAGCAACGTCACCATCAATGGCGTGAACGTGCCGGCACCGGAAGTGACGGTGCGGAATATCAAGCTGGACGCGGTGCCCTCAGATATCGTCGAGCGAATCGAGGTGTACAAGACCCTCTCCCCGGACCAGGATGGCGATGGCATCGGCGGAAACGTCAACCTGGTGACCAAAAGCGCGGTAGACAAGCCGACATACATGCTGGGCGGCACCACCGGTTATAACCCGATTCAAAACGGCTTCTGGCGCGGCGGCTTCGATGGCACATTTGGCCAGCGTTTCGGTGTAAACAAGCAATTCGGCTTCCTCCTAGGCGGAACCTGGGACCGCACCAACCGCGGCATCGATGATTTGGAGCCTACGCAATCGATTGGCACCGATCCTGCTTCAGGAAATCCGGTCGCCCTCACTTCGACTGCTGATCTGCGCTCCTACAATTACTACCGGACGCGTTACGGCTTCGACACCGGCATCGACTACAAGTTTACGGAGGCCACGACCGCTTACGTTAAGGGACTCTACGCGGACTTCCACGATTATGGTGACACGATCATCTACACGCCCACAGTAGCTGCGTTCAAAGACGGCACACCTGCGGTGAAATCTGCCAATGGAAATCAATTGACCTTCTTCTGCACGGATGCGGAAATAGCCGATCCAAACAACCCGTGCACACCAGGCAACTATGCGTATCGCCACTACATCCGCCGGCCCGACCAGCAGGTATTCAGTGTCCTCACCGGAGTAAAGCAGGACTTTGCCAAAGACTTTTTCGTCTATAACTTTGCCGTATCTCGCGGTCACAACATTGGCGGACAGGACTTCCCAACAACGAACTTCACTGGCAATAGCAACGTGCCCTTCACGCTGGATCTCACCAACCCTCTACGTCCAAAGTTCAACGCCACGGACGGAAGCAGTCTCTTCGATGCCACGCAGTATGGTGTCTCCGCCACCGACTCCACCCGCTACCACGCGACCCAGCTGAACATTCAAGGGGACGCCTCCTACGCGCACAACTTTACGATTGCTGCGAAGCCGACCACGCTTTCTCTGGGCATCAAGATTCGCAACTCTGCCTCAACCGTGAATGAGGATGACCAGCTCTACACGCTGGCGGACCCGAACGTGATTCCGTTCACCCTCCCGAATGTGGTGGGCGGATATACGAATCCTACCTATTACAACAAGTCCTTCGCCGTTAATGGTCAGGCTTACGGTCCAACCTCGAACTACAACACCATCCTCAGGACGGTGGCAGCTAATCCAGGCGCCTTTGCGCTCGACAACGTTGGCAGCATCACGCAGTCCCAGGCCGCTTTTTCCAACGCAAATGAGCGCATCTCTGCGGGCTATGTGCAGGACGTTATCTTTATCGGTAAGTGGCGGCTGCAGGGCGGCTTCCGCTTTGAAGAAACAGGAACCCACTTTCTAGCCAATCAGTTGACCGCGAATGTCGATGGCGCTGGCAATCCTCTTCCGCCGACCATCACGCCCATCCGCCAGGATAACAACTATTTTAACGTACTCCCGAGTGTGCAGGCGCAGTATCAGTTGCAGAAGAACACAAACCTGCGCCTCAGCTACGGCCGAGGCATTTCGCGGCCGAACATCGGCGACCTGGTGCCGTCCACTACCGTGGATCCGAATGCGAGCCCGAAGAGCATCAGCAAAGGCAATCCCAACCTGCAGCCAACCAAGGCAAACAACTACGATGTGCTGATCGAGCATTACTTTCAGCCGCTCGGGATCCTCCAGGCCGGCTACTTCTACAAGCAGCTTTCTGATCCAATCTTCCCCACCACCACGCAGACTACCGATGCGCAGTACCCCGGAATCATCTTTCAACTCAACCAATCCATCAACGGTCCGAGCGCGCACATTCAGGGAATCGAGACGCAATGGGAACAGCGCTTCTCCTTCCTTCCCGGTCTGCTGAACGGCATCGGCATCTCTGCGAACTACAGCTACGTGACCTCTCAGATCACGTTTCCCTCCGGTTTTAACGCTCCCGCCGTTGGGGCTGTGGGACGCACCGATAAGCCCCGGCTGCAACGCGACGCTCCCAATAACTACAACTTCGATCTCACTTACGACAAGGGCCGCTTCTCGTCCCGTTTCGCCATCAGTCATAACGATGCGAACATCTATGCCTATCAATGGGGGCCTGGCACCGGACCTGCGACGGATCCGATCCTCGGGCTCAAGGGGCCAGCGGGCGATCAATACCTGTATCCGCACACGCAGTTCGACATACAGGGGAGTTATCGAACCTACAAGGGCGTTCAGTTCGTAGTGTCTGGATTAAACCTCAGTAACGAAGTGTTCGGCTTCTACAATGGGAGTGAAAGATACCCGGTGCAGCGCGAATATTACCGGCCCACCGTCTCCTTCGGACTGCGCTGGGTCTCCGGACAAGAACAATAACGACAGCAGAAGAGAGAAATAGTCTGCTCCGCTAACTCACCAGCGGAGCAGCACTAGTTGCGCGCAGAATCCCGGCCCCAGCGCGGCCAGCACGCCCCATGTGCCCGCAGCGGGCCGCCGGTTCTGCATAATCTCCTCCAGCACCAGCAGCACCGATGCAGACGAAAGATTCCCTACCTCACGCAGCGAATCCCACGACGCCGTGCACGCCTCGCGATTGAGCCCCAGCGATCCCGCCATCGCATCCAGCACCTTCGGGCCGCCGGTGTGCAGCACCCAACTGCCCACATCGCCGCGCGTCAATCCATGGCGGCTCAGCAGCGCGTCCACATCGCCCGGCAGATTCGCACGGATGATCGCCGGAACCTCCGGCGATAGCACAATGCGGAATCCCTCCTCGGAGATATCCCAACCCATCGCACCTTCCGTGCCGGGATAGAAGCTCGACGCCGTATCCACTATCTCGGGACCGAACGCAGTCACGTCATCGCCGGCAACGATCACCGCCGCTGCGCCATCGCCAAACAATCCTGACGCGATCAGGTTCGCGATGGATAAATCGCTCCTCTGCCACGTCAGCGAGCACAGCTCTACAGAGAGCAGCACCGCCACGCGATCCGGATACGCGCGCACGTAGTCTGCTGCCTGCGCGATCCCCGCCGCGCCCGCCACGCACCCTAGCCCGAAGATCGGTGTGCGTCGAATATCCGCCGGCAACTGCATGCGATTGGTGAGGTGCGCATCAAGCGAAGGGCTCGCAACCCCGGTCACCGACACCGTCAGCAGCGCACTAATGCGGCTGCGCTCCATGCCCGCGCGCGCGAGCGCCAGGTCGATAGCCTGCTCGCCTAGCTCCTGCGCCTTTTCCAGCCACACCCGGTTCGCATCGCCCCATCGCGCCAGGGAGTCATAGCCTTCCAGCGGCAGCACGAAATACCGCGTCTCCACGCCCACCCGGTGATGAAATCGCGAGAGCAGTTCCGGATTATCCAGCTTCTCCCGCCAATGCCGCGCGAGTGCCTCAAAGATCTCCTGCTGGCGAAAACGGTACGGGGGCAGTGCACGGGCGACACTGGCGATCTTCATAATCCTCTTTCTCGATGTGCTTCTGCAGGGTGAGACAGCAACGGCCATTTGGTGCCACTGCTGTTACGTTGTTTTTCGCGCCTGCCAGACAGCAGCGCCACCGCTTCGCTCCACGCCAAGCCTGTCCAGCTCTCCTCTGCAAGATGCACGCGCAGCAGCGCAGCGAAACTCTCCGGCCGCTTCGCCATGCGAGCGACAAACCGCCGCTCCAACCACGGATAGCGATCGAGCAGCAGAAGCCGCGCCATGTGCTGCGGACGTTGCGAGATCTGTCGATGCGCTGCGGCATAACGTTGGGGTTCGCCTGCGGCTATCGCGTCGGCCAGCGCATGTGCCTGCTGCAGCGCGCTCAGCAGCCCCTCGCCCGTCACCGCATCGACCGATTCGGAGGCATCACCCAGCACCGCGACATTGCCGCGGATCACCTCGCACAATCTGCGGGTCCGGGTCACTGCGCCTCGCATAGTAGAGGTACGCGCCGCGCTCGCCAGCCGGTTCGCCACCACGGGAAAATCGGGAAGGGCATCGCTCAACCGGCGGCCGCGCTTCCTGGTGAGCAATGCCACGCCAACTTCGTGATCGCTCAGCGGCGTTACATAGAGCTGTTCGTGACCGCCAAAGTGCACCTCCACGCAATCGCTCCATGGCGTGCAGTGGAATTGCTGGCGGCTCGCATACCGCGTGCTGTGGCAGTCGCGCTCACGAAAGCCGCTGGCCGCCGCAAGCGTCGAGCACAGCCCATCTGCGATCACAAAGAAGTCTGCTTGGATCGCCGCGCCCCCGCATGCAAAGCCACCGCCAGCCAACGATCGCACAACGGCAGCCCAGTGCAGCGCGACGCTCATCTCCGCTGCCAGCGCGGCCTTTGCACGCGCGTGGGCATCGTGGAAAGAGACGCCCGCCAACGGTGCGCCATCCCGGTCGTCGAAGGTCACTCCGAGCGCCCGCAGCAGCCGCAACGCCTCCGGCATGAGTCCTTCACCACACGCCTTGTCGATCGGAGGATGTTCTCCGTCATAGAGCGCGACGCAGCATCCGCGCTGCCGCAAGGCCATCGCCGCGGCCAGACCCGCAGGACCTCCGCCTAGCACCGCGACATCCATTCCACTCGTTCGCTCTTCCATTACTCTGACAATGACACATCTGCGGCGACGGTTGCGCCCAATGCAAGTGAGACGCGAGAAAGCCGTCCTTCGTTACGTCATAGGATTGTCACTCTCTTGTTGTCGCTGGAGCGGATCTTCCATCGGCGTATCCAAAGCAATGTAGGCCGAGCGTTTTTTTTCGTTATGAAAAGCCGCTCGGCACGTCACTTGGCAGGGCATAGTAAAAGGAAAATCGGCTTTATTGTGACTACGGCCATTGCACCTATGGTCATGCGCGTATGGCCAATTCTCATATGGAAAGAATTGTTGAGGACGAGTGGCTTGACGACGACCGCGGCACGCCGGCGGAGATCGATGCTGCGCTCCATGCGGTCACACTCGCTAACCAGCGTTTCGGCGGTGTGCGGCTGCATGCACGGCTGCTTCACCGGGCGCTTGGCTGCGCGTCTCGCGCACAGCGGCCTCACATCCTGGAGGTTGCCAGCGGACGTGCCGACGTGCTGCAGGGGGCGCTGCTCCAGCTTGGCGTCGCGGCCGAGGTCACACTGCTCGACCGCAGCGCCGCTCACCTGCCCGACCCATGTGCATGGCCGTCCACGCTGCCTGCGCCGCGCACTGTGACGGGCGACGCCCTCGCTCTGCCGCTCCCCGACGCAAGCGTCGACATTGTCTCCTGCTGTCTCTTCCTGCACCATCTGGAGCCGCCGCAGATAACGCGCTATCTTGCCGAATCGCAGCGCGTCGCACGCGTCGCCGTCATCATCAATGATCTGGAGCGCAACGCGCTTCACTACCGGCTCGCGCAATTGAATCGTGTTATCGATCGCAGCCGCATCTCTCGCCACGACGGCCCCGCTTCGGTTCGCCGTGCCTACACGTATAGCGAGCTGGCCCGCATGCTCGAGAACACCGGCCGCTGCTATTTTCTCGAACGTGCATATCTCTATCGCCTTGGCGGGATCCTCTGGTGTGGCGAGCCTTCAAATGCCCCGAATAGTTAGTTCGTGAAACAACAAACAAAAGGTGTCATCCTGAGCGGGAGCGAAGGACCTGAACTAACTGATGTGCGCTTAGTAAGCGGACCTTCAAGACGGCAATGAATCTCTTACGCCGCCACTCAGTGAACCAGAAACGCCTTCACCACAATGCCGCTGGGCTTCATTCCGAGCGGCAGCAGTGTAAACAGCGCACGTGTCTTGGTGCGGACTAGGGCAAGATCGTTTGAGCCTGAATCGACTACCATCAGCAGGTGCCCCGCGGTGGAGAGCGCCAGGGCATCCGGGCCCTCGCCGACTGGGACATTCTCAAGTAGCCTGCCATCATCAATGCTATACAGGCTAACCGTGCCGCTGCCGAAGTCCGTCACCCACAGCAGCGAGTTGTCCTTGGTCACAATGCCCTGTGAAGGCTGCATCCCCACCTGATACGTGCCGCCCACCTCGTTGTTGCCGGTCGCAATTTCGGAGATGGAGTTGCCGCCGAGGTTAGTCGCAAACGCCTCGCCACCGTCCGGCTTCAGCACCACGCTGGTCGGCGTCGCGCCTACATCCAGCAACGCCAGCAGCCGGTCCGGCTTTGCGCTCATGCCCCCGCTCGCGGCGCGCGCGAGGCCGACCACCATCACCTGATGTCCGCCGGAACAGGCTACGAACGCCTTCGTAGAATCCGGCAGCATGGTCACCGCCGTTGCACTCGGGCAGCCGGAGAAGAAGGCGCGCACCCGGTTGAGTTTCGGATCTACCACACTCACGCTGCCGCTCTTCTCATTGCTCACCACCAGTGCGCTGCCATCGGGCGCGATGCGCGCCACGCCCGGTCCTTCGCCCACCCCGATGGTGGCGGTCACCCGCCGCTGGTCCAGGTCGATGACCGATACATCGTTCGCGCCAGAGTTCGCGATATATGCGATGCGGCCGTCGCTTGCAACGTCAATCGAGTAAGGCGTCCGGTCGACGGCGATCGTTGCCACCACCTGGTTGCGCGTCGTGTCGATCACGCTCACTGATCCGCTGTCCGCATTCACCGCGTAGACCTCATCGCGCACTGGATTCGCCGCGATGCCGACTGGCCGCCCTCCTACGGCAATCACGCGGTCCTGCCGCAGGTTCACCACATCCAGCGCCGTCACGGTGTTGCTGCCACTGTTCGTCACGTACGCGAACTCGCGATAGTTCTTCGCATAGGCAGGGAAGTCATGCTTGCGGCAACCGCTCAGCGATACCAGCGCGCAAATGGCAAACGCGAGGCACATGCCCCGCGCTCGAAGCTCACGTTCCTTAACGCGCAGCAGGGAACGCGGCTCCTTCGTGCGCCGTTAGCTCGATGCCGCCCACCTCGATACCGCTCATTTCTATGCCTCGAGGAATGCGCCGGTGTACCACCTCCGCAATCCGCGAGCACTCCTCCATCAACTGCACAAACTGCTCCGGGTAGAGCGATTGTGCGCCGTCGGAGAGCGCCTGATCCGGCGCGGGATGCACCTCGACGATCAGGCCATCGCAGCCCACCGCAACCGCCGCACGCGCCAGCGGCAGCACCTTGTCGCGCTTGCCCGTGCCGTGGCTCGGATCGACGACGATCGGCAGGTGGCTCAGCCGCTGCACGGCCGGCACAATGCTCAGATCCAGCGTGTTGCGCGTGTGGTCGGTGAAGGTGCGGATGCCGCGCTCGCACAGCGCCACCTGGTAGTTGCCCTCGCTCATCACGTATTCCGCCGCCATCAGCAGCTCTTCCAGCGTTGCCGACAATCCACGCTTCAGAAGCACCGGCAGCTTCGAGCGGCCCGCACGCTTCAGCAGGGAATAGTTCTGCATATTGCGCGCGCCGATCTGGATCATGTCGGCATATTTCTCGACCAGATCCAGCGATTCGTTATCCAGCGCCTCGGTCACGATACGCAATCCAAAGCGTTCCCGCACCTCGGCCATGATGCGCAGCCCCTCCTCGCCCATTCCTTGAAAGGCATAGGGAGAGGTGCGCGGCTTGTAGGCACCCCCGCGCAGAAATTGGGCACCCGCCTTCGCTACCTTTTCGGCTACCGCGAAGGCCTGCTTGCGGCTCTCAATCGAACACGGTCCGGCGATCACGGCGATGTTTCGTCCGCCGATCGTCGCATTCGTGCCCGGGAAGCGGATCACCGTGTCCTCTTCCTTCACGTCGCGGCTTACCAGCTTGTAGGGCTTGGAGACCTTGATGACTTCCGCCACCCCGGACATCTCGGCTAGCGCATCCTGTTCCACCGCCCCCTGGTTTCCGGTAATGCCGATGGCGGTCCGCTGCGCTCCCGGCATCGGATGCGGCCGGTAGCCCAGTCTTTCGATCCGATCGCAGACCGCCTGCACCTCGTCGACCGTCGCGTGCGGCTTCATCACTACCAGCATGAGTGGCTATCCCCCGGAATCTACAAGTGTACCGGCGGTTGTATCTGCGGTAAATGCGGGATAAATACCGCTGGTCGCCAAGATCGCCCGTTCTACACCGGCCGTGGGGTGCCGCTGGATCTGATGGTCGGACGGGTGCGCACGCCCGAAGACTGGATCGCCACCCTTGCCGCCCGCTGCGGCCGCGTCAGTCAGCGGAAATGAGCGGGCAAAAAAATAAAGGCCACCCGCCGGTGGCCTCTGGGAGGCTAGTCGAGATGAGAGCCTGCGGTCTTCGCCGTTCGGCTGTTTCAGGCGCTGCTCTTTAGGGGTGCCGCTCCTGACACGACGATCATCCCTCCACTCCTCTCCCGCTTGAATCCCTCTTCCAGTTCGGATTCTCCCCCGAAGGTGGGAGAGAACCCTTCATTTCCGGCGGCGGCCATGAAACTTCCCGGAAAGGCTGGCCGTCTACCGACCCTAGAGTCACGCAAGTGAGCTCCGGCGGACTGCAATCCGCCCTGCGGTACCCTTCCTCGGACAACGAAGCTGCCTCCTCCGAGACAGCTTCGTTGCTTTTTCCAAAATGAAAATCTCTTGCGAGCAGCCGACCCGCGCCATCCCGGCCGGAGACCACATGGCTGCTCCACATCTCGCGTTTGAGATGCGGGATTCCACTACGTTCTAGCGCGCAACGCGCCCAGCGCGCTTCTCATTCCGCCACTTCACCGCCAGGAACCCCACGTACCCCAGTTGCAGCACCCACGTCAGCACGTAGGCCAATACCAGATGTCGATGCGCCATCACTCGTTCTCCTTCCAAGGCGTCGCTTCGAGCGTCGATTCCAGCGCGCGCAGCGCCTCGTCCTGCTCCCGCAACTGCCGCCTGCGCTCAATCGCATAGCGAAATGCCATCACCATCAGGCCCCACGCCAGCCATGCCGCCAGGTTCCACCACACCGGTGGCCACATGCTCGGGTCAAGCCCCGAGTTCGGGCCGCCTCCAATCACCGGCGCCGGGTGCTGCGTACGCCACCAGCGGTTCGACATGTACACAATGGGAACGTCAAGCGCGCCAAAGATACCGAGCACTGCGGCCAGCGTCTGCATCTGCGGTCCCGCGGCAAAGCGCCGCACCAGCAGGTACGAGCAGTAAATCAGCCACATCACCAGCGTGCTGGTCAGCCGCGCATCCCACGTCCACCAGATGCCCCACACCGGCCGCGCCCATAGCGGTCCCTGGATCAGCACCGCTGTGCAAAAGACAACCCCCATCTCCGCCGACGACAGCGCCAGCGCATCGGCACTCATCGCCCGCAGCGGATCGCGATGCCGCACCGCCAGATAGACAATGGACGCGAGAAAGCTGATGAAGAAGAACAGGAAGGTCAGCATCGCGGAGGCAAAGTGATAATAAAAGATCCGCTGGATGTTGCCCATGGTCGCCTCGGTCGGCGCCACGTACATCGCTTGGTAAAAGGCCTCGCCCAACAGCGCCAGCGTCCCCGCCAGCCAAATCCACCGGAACCACTTCATCGCGTCCCATCCCTCGCTATCATGAGTAGTTTACCGTGGCACACCAGCCCATCGCAGCATCTAGTTATGACGTAGCCCTTTGCATTCTGGTCTACAAAAGGAGCCATCGCTGTGCTCTACGTCCGGATCATCGTCGGCATCGCCTTCCTGCTCATGGCCGCCTTCGGCCCCGGTATCGGCGTGCGCCCCGCCGCCCGGCGCCGAACGGGCCCGGATGCCATCGGCCAGGGCAACGCAGCGCCCGGCCGCACCGGCAGCGTCAGCGGTGTGGGCAGCGCCAGCGGTGTGGGCCATAAGGATCAGAGAGTGGCCGCTGTCCTCATCCTGCGCATTCTCGCCGCGATGCTCGGACTCTGGCTGCTCTTCTTCTCCATCGTGCAGCTACTGCACGGCCACGGCCGCCTGCCGCACTGAGCAACGCGGGTACCCCCGATCCCGAGTGAGAATGCCGGGTACCGCATGTCGCTGGGTCAGGACATTCCTGTGTTGGAACATGGGATACCACCACACTCCGCGCGACCGCAAATACGGGCGCCCTACCCTGACCAAGGCAGGCGACTGCCGATCAAGTCCGGTCCACAGCAAGTTACACTGGAGCCAGTGCCGAGCCGCGCACAACTCGCCGTCGCCCTGATCCTCCTGCTGGTGCTCGCGCCTGCGGCCGGCACAATCTGCGGCATCCGGTGCCTGGCCGCTACCCCGCAGATGCACGCCGTAATCTCCCAGGCAATCTCCCAGGAGCCCTGCGTCCGCCCCTCCGCCTGCTGCCACTCGAGCGGCCCCGCCGTTTGCAGCAGAACGCAAGCGCCTGAGGCAGTCGCAACGCTTCCCTCTACAGGCAGAAACGTGCCCTCCGACCCCCCTGCCAGCGCAGTCATTGCAGCCGGCATTTTGCCGCAAAACTCGCGCACCCGTGCCGCCCAGACCCTCGACAGCTCTCCGCCCGGCCAGCCTCGCACCGCCAGACTCATCCCGCTCCGTATTTAGGTCCACTCCCCGCTGAAGCGCCACGCGCATTCGCGCGCGCGGCTGTGTCTTATTTCCTCAGCCAGCAGGGAACCCTCACCCCATGAATAGTCAACGTAACAATCGACGCAGCTTCCTCCAGCGTGCCCTCGGACTCAGTGCCGGATTAGTCGCCGCGCCAAGCCTCTTCGCCGACGAAGCCACTCGCCTCGGCCCAGACTCCGGCAGCGCCCGCCCCATTCTCGAACTGGCTCGCAGTGGCAGCGGCAATGCGCACAACATCCCCGTCACCGCGCCCGACGTCGCCGATCTCCCCTTCACGGTTGACAACGGCACGAAAGTCTTCCACCTGATCGCCGAGCCGGTAAAGCAATCCATCCTGCCCAACAAGACGCTTGACCTCTGGGGGTTCAACGGGAGTGCGCCCGGTCCCACCATTCAGGTCCAACAGGGCGATCACGTGCGCGTCATCTTCGACAACCATCTCCCCGAGCCCACTTCCGTCCACTGGCACGGCTTCGAAGATCAGGTGCGCTATGACGGCCAGCCTGGCATCTCGCAGCAGCCAGTGCGGCCCGGCGGACGCTTCGTCTATGAGTTCCACATCTACCAGAGCGGCACTTTCTTCTACCACTCGCACATGTCCATGCAGCAGATGATCGGCATGCTCGGCGGCTTCATTATGCATCCCGCCGCACCCTATCAGCCCGCCGTCGATCACGACTTCCTCATCCACCTGCAGGAGTACGCCGTACTGCCATCCAGCACCATCCCCAACTCCATGAGCATGGAGTACAACTGGCTCGTCCTCAACGGCAAGGCCGGCCCCGCCATCACACCCATGATCGTGCCCCTCGGCAGCCGCGTGCGCATCCGGCTGGTGAATCTCGGCATGGACCACCACCCCATGCACCTGCACGGCCACACCTTCTACATCACCGGCACCGAAGGTGGACGCATCCCCGAGACTGCATGGTGGCCGGGCAACACCGTGCTGGTCGGCGTAGCCCAGTCCCGCGACATCGAGTTCGTCGCCAACAATCCCGGCGACTGGATGCTGCACTGCCATCTCCCGCACCACAACATGAACCAGATGTCCTCCACCGTAGGCCGCATGACGCGCACTGGCGCCATGGCCGGGATGTCCTCTGGTGTCGACATGAACACCAGCATGGGCATGCTGGAGGGCACGCCACCCGTTCCCATGGGTGACGACTACGGCCCGTCACTCGGCCGCGGCATGGGCGTCGCGTCAACCAGCGACATGGCGACCACCAACGGCCCACTCTCTGAGCATGCGATGCACAACGCCATGTCCGGCATGCAGATGAATCCCGGCGAGATCGCCGCCAACGCTAACAGCGTCCCCAACTTCCCGCAGGACGCCTACATGGAAGGCAGCATGATGAACATGGACGCGATGGTCGCAACGCCTGCGAACGCCGGACTCCTGCCCGGCTGGAGCGCGCAGATGCAGGGCATGATGACGCTGCTTCGCGTCCTGCCACAACCCGACTACGACCGCATGATGCAGTCAATTCGTAACTATAAGAGTGACGACAAATCAAAACCGAACCATTCCATGCCCGGCATGCAGATGCCCGGAATGGACATGAAGGGAGGCAGCCGATGAAGCTCCTCCTCGCCGTCCTGCTTTCGACATCCGCTGCGCTCGCGCAACAGTCCATCCCCAACATGCAGATGCCATCAGCTTCCTCATCCAGCCAGGCCGGCATGCAACCGCCCACACCCGAGCCCGATCTCCTCGCCGAGGCCGCCAACCGAGCGCCGCTCACCCTCGATGCAGTGTTAGCCACAGCCCGCACCCACAACCCCACGCTGCGCGCCGCGCAAGCCGCCATCGCCCAAACTGCTGGCCAGGCGCAGCAAGCCGGCATGCTGCCCAATCCCGTCATCGGCTACGAAGGCGACCAGATCCGCGGCGGCTCCTACGGCGGCGGCGAGCAGGGCGGCTTCGTCCAACAAACCATCCCGCTCGGCGGCAAGCTCGGCCTGCGCCGCGATGTTTACCGCGCGCAGCAACATACTGCCAAGCTCGCCCTCGACACGCAGCAACAGCGCATCGGATCCGATATCGAAAGCGCCTTCTACACCGCGCTCGCCCTTCAGCAGGAGATCGAGACTCGCAAACAGCTCAGCGCCATCGCAGCCGACGCCGCCCTGACCGCGCACCAGCTCGCCAACGTCGGCCAGGCCGACGCCCCCGACGTCCTGCAATCCGAAGTCGAGCAGGAGCAGGCCGCGCTTGACACCCTGACCGCAGAGCGCCGCTACACCGCGGCCTTCCGTCAACTCACCGCCATCGCCGGTCAGCCCGACCTGCCGCTTACCCGCCTCGCCGGCGACCTCACCGGATCGCCTTCGCAGCCGCCGTCGCTCGACGCCATGCTGGAGCAGAGCCCCGCGGTCCAGCGCGCCGACCAGGCTGTCCATGCAGCCGAGGCGCAGTTACGCAGCGCGCATCGCGAAGTCGTCCCCGACCTCACCCTCCGCGCCGGCGAGCAGTGGAACAACGAGTTGGTTCGGCAGAACCCGAACATCGCCGCTGGCGCGCAGTCCTTCGCTTCGGCGTCCATCGATCTGCCGCTCTGGAATCGCAATCAGGGCAACATTGCGGCCGGGCAGGCCGCTGTCCAGCAGGCGCAGGCGGAGGC
Source organism: Acidobacteriaceae bacterium (assembly GCA_030838385.1). Classification (GTDB taxonomy): domain Bacteria; phylum Acidobacteriota; class Terriglobia; order Terriglobales; family Acidobacteriaceae; genus KBS-83. The sequence continues at coordinate 2,708 of JAUTWX010000287.1, read as the reverse complement.
CCACCGCGTCCGTCTCTCCCTGCGCCAATCCGCCGCCCCGCTCCTCGAGCAGTACAACATCGCCGCCGCGCAAACCTTCCGCTACAAATCGGATCTGCTGCCCCGCGCGCAACGCGCCTATGATCTCTACCGCGATCGCTACCGGCAGATGGCCGCGGCGTATCCGCAGGTACTGGTCTCCGAGCGCACGCTCTTCCAGTTGCGGCTCGCCTATGTTGAGTCTTTGGGGGAGCTCTGGCAATCCGCGGCGCAGCTTCGCCACTTCACCCTGAACGGCGGGCTTGCTTTATCTGAAAATCACTGAATGTGGTTTAGCGAGAGACCATCCTTGGGCACGGCATTCTCAGCTGAAGCAATTTCCAGCAGCACGTGGATTTCGTGCAGCAGCGCAGGCGGTCCGTCCAGGCTGTCCATCGTGTGGTCGGAACGCAGGGAACAGACTCCCACAGTGGATTCTTGCAGCACCAGCACTTTTATCTCAGGCCATGCCGCGCGCACCCTCCGCATGACCTCCTTACACTCTGCATCCGGGATTGACTGGCAAAGAACGGCAATCTGAAACGGACCTTTCGCCAGCACCTCCTCGACATCGCACAGACGCTCGCATGTCTCCACGCAGTACTCTCGCTCCAGAATGCGCTTCCGCGTAAAAAGGAGCATCTCGTCGTGCCCGTAGCACAGCAGACGAGGCATTGCGCTTTCCATAGTTCTCCTGGTAATTCGATTGGTTAGCCAATGTCTAACGTTCTTCCTGCGCTTCGGCTCGGTGTGTCTTCTGGAAAACAAAAGTGCTAATTCTCCCTGAAAATTCCTTTCTGGGCATTTATTTCGAGATATCCGGCACTCGCCTCTTAAATGGAGCATTCTTGAGATAACGCAATCTTCCGAGCCCACCCCAGTAGGTTCCCTTGCGCAGTTCCGGGGAGAATCATGCCTGCACTGTTATCCAACGCCATCCTGAATGCCCTGCCGTTGCAACTCAACGCGTTCCGCGCCAGGCTCACGGCCGTCTCGCTTCCCGTCGGCATGTCCATCTACGAGGCGCATGAGGCTCCGGAGTTTGCCCACTTCCTCACCTCGGGCATCGCTTCCGTGGTTACGACGATGCAGGATGGCGGTTGTGTGGAGACAGGTATGTGGGCCAGGGAAGGACTGGCGGAATGCATGCACCTCGGCGGCAAGGACCGCGTGCCCAGCCGCTGCTTCATGCAGATGGGCGGCACCGCTCTGCGCATGCCCTTCGCCGATCTCGAAACAGATTTTGAGAATCTGCAGCCATTGCGCGACGGCATTCAGCACAGCATGCGGACCCAGGCCCTTATCCTTGGTCAACTCGTGGCCTGCAACCGCCTGCATGAGGTCGAGGCGCGGCTCGCTCGCTGGCTGCTCATGTTGCAAGACCGCATCCAGGATGACGTGCTTCTCATCACGCAGGAGTTCCTCGCGGAGATGCTCGGCTCCCGCCGCACGACCGTCACCATGGCGGCAGGCGCGCTCCAGCGTATCGGCCTGATCGAGTACCAGCGCGGCCGCGTCCACATCCTGGACCGCGAGCGCCTCGAAGGCGCCGCCTGCGAATGCTATCCCGTGATCCACAAGCTCTCGAACGGCTCCGCCTCCTGACCGCATTCAGCAGAGCGGGCGCCCCACATCTCGCGTTTTGAGAAGTGGGACACCACGCCTCGTCATCCCGACTGGATCCTCAAGACTGTCATCCTGAGCGAAATCGAAGGATCTGCTGTTTTCGCGCAGGGCCGCAAAGCGCCCTCGGACAAGCGCCTGCGCATCTCAATGCGATGCAGGTAAACGATTGTTTCAAGCCGCTGCGCTTGACATCGCAGCCCGCCTCTGGCCCAATGTGTCGGGCTGTTTTCTGCTGCCTCAGCCTGCTCTCAAACCGCAACTTCCTCAACAGGAAGGGATCGTGAACAAGACCCTCTGCCTTTGCATCGCACTGTTGGCCGCTCCGCTCACGCTCAAAGCGTCGCAGTCGTACTATCCCGCAAAGCTCGACGACCCGGCCGCCGTCTATCTCACAAAAGATAACTTCGCGGTGCACGCCGACGGCGTCACAGACGACAGCGAAGCCATCCAGGCCGCCATCGACAAAGTCGAAGAGCAACACGGCGAAGGCATCCTCTTTGTCCCGGAAGGGAAGTACCGCATCACGCGCACCATCTACGTGTGGCCCAGCGTGCGCATCATCGGCTACGGCGCAACCCGCCCGGAGTTCCTGCTCGCAGACAACACGCCCGGCTATCAGCAGGACATTGCATACATGTTCTTCTTCGCCGGCGGACGTCCCGGTGGCCGGCACTGGCACTGGCGCCAGCCGACCAATGCTCCGCGCACGTTGTTTGTAGGAACAGTCCCGCCCAGCAACACCGTGGTCGACGCCAACCCCGGCACCTTCTACTCCGCCATGAGCAACATCGACTTCGACCTCGGCAACGGCAACCCTGCCGCCGTCGGCATCCGCTTCCACGTCGCGCAGCACTGTTATCTCGCCCATATGGACTTCCACATCAAGTCCGGCCTTACAGCGCTCAAAGATGTCGGCAACGAAGCCGAAGATCTTCACTTCTACGGCGGCGACTACGGCATAGTCACCATCAAGCCATCGCCGGGATGGCAGTTCACCCTGCTCGATTCCACCTTCGAGGGGCAGCGCAAAGCCGCCATCAGCGAGCACGAGGCCGGCCTCACAC
>JAUTWX010000029.1 GCA_030838385.1 Acidobacteriaceae bacterium | reverse complement strand
GCGAAGCCATTGTTGGCAGGGCCCTGGTTGTCAGAGAGCGCCTTCGCGAAGGTGTAGGTGGAGTCGATCTGCAGACCTTTCTGGAAGCGGTGGCTGAAGTCCACCTGTGCCGAGTGGTAGCTGGCGTTTGCGCCGGTGGCACGCGTATTGATGCGGCCCCAGTTGGGAAACAGACGCGCAGTGATGGGCTGGTTGAAGGCAGAGACGGTATCGGAGAACGGCAGAGTGTTTTCATCCGGCGCCCACACAAGCTGATGCGTCTCCGAACCGATGTAAGATAGGCGGCCGGCATAACCGGAACCGAAATCGCGATCGACGCTGAGCGACCACTGCTCAGTGTAGGGGTCTTTCCAGTTCGTGCTGTTGGCGGTACCGAAGTAGTCCTGCCCATAGCATGTGGTGCAGCCGCCATTGCCGGCGCCGCCGTAAATCTGCGGCCATTGATAGCCAATGGCCTGAGTCGCGGCGTCGTAAGTGTTCGTGTACTGGGTGGTCTGCGCCTGCAGCGTGCCGGTGAGTGAGTAGAAGTTGGAGCCGAGCAGCGTGATGTTGTAAAGTCCGACGCCGCCGCGGACCACGGTCTTATCGTCCCCGAGAGGGCGATAGGCGAAGCCGAAGCGCGGCATAAAGCGCAGGTGCGGATACTTCTTCAGTCCAGCCGGAAACCCAGCCTGGCTGTTGGTGAGGACCGGCATGCAGGGCGCGCCATTGATCACTGCGGAGTTGGTGTTGTTGACGCCATCCGGATCGCAGGCGTTCGCGCTGGCCAAAAATGCCTGCGCAAGCAGACTCTGCTTTCCATTGGGATAGAGCGCGCGGCCGGCGAGCGGGAGACTGGGATCGAAATTGCCGATGTCGCCGTGAACATCGTAATAGCCTGGGAGTAGCTCGTAACGCAGTCCGTAGCTCAAAGTCAGGTTCTGGTTGACCTTCCACTGATCCTGGCCGAAGAAGCTGTAGTGTGTGGACTTGCCGTCGTTATCCTGCGAGACCACGTCATAGAAGGTTTGGTATGGAAGACCGCTAAGGAAGTCTGCGAAGTCAACACCGGTGAACAGGCCCGCGCTGCCCGATGTGTTGTACTGGAAGGTGCCGTAGTTATCCGAACCGTTGAAGCCGAGTGGAGTGATGGCTTCGACAGTGCTGATGTCCAGGCCGAACTTCATCTGGTGGCTGCCCTTGGACCAGCTCAACTGATCGGTGTAGACATAGGTATTGGATTTGGTGATGGAGCTGAGGCGATCGGCGTTCAGCGCGCTGAGATTGTTGAAATCCAACTCCGGAATGCCATTGTAGAAGAGGTTCTGGAGACCATTCAGAGCGAGGCCTTTCGTGAATGTAGTGCCGTCGAAGCTGTTGGTCTTGCCAGTGCTGTAGAGGACGAATCCGAAACCAAATTCGTTGATGAGCGAGGGGGTGAGCGAGTAGTTCGCACTGACCTTTAACACGCGGCTCTTGTTGGCATTCTGTGCGGAAGGCACATTCAGCGGTTCCGGACTGGTGATGGGGAAGTTCTTGAAGGTGAAGCGGCCCCACAGAAGAAACTTCTGATTCGCGCCAAAGTACTGGTCGGCACGGATGTCGAACTGGTCCGACGTACCACTGGAGTCCTTGTTGATGATGTAGTTGGGACTACCGTCGTCGACGTAGGCGGTGGGATCACCGACGTTAGGATCGGGATAGAAAGAAAGCAGTTTCTGCGCAGCGGCATTCACGGAAGGCAACTTTGTCCCGTAGCTTGCACCGTTGAACGGATTACGAAGTGCGCCGCTGAAGTCCGGAGAGCTGTACTTCGAGAAGTCCCCCTGCTTCATGAGCGTGCTGGGAACTTTGTATGTGAAAGGCGTGGTGGAGGGATGACGCCATCCCTCATATGCACCGAAGATAAAGGTCTTATTGTGGCCGTTGTAGAAGTGCGGGATGATGACCGGACCGCCAAAGCTGCCGCCGAAAGTATTCGCGATGAGCTTCGGTTTCATTTTGGTTGTTGGGAAGGTATACGGAATGGCATCGAAGGCGGCGTTCTGGTGATACCAGAACGCAGCTCCGTGGATGGTGTTGGTGCCGCCCTTCGTGGTGACGGTGAGCTGACCCGGCTGCCCATACTCTGCATTGTTCAGAACGCCATCCGCGCGGACCTCCGATATGGACTCACTGGAGGGAAAGGCATCGCCAATGGCGGTGTTGCCGCCTGTAGCGCTGCGCACGGTGATGCCATCGACTGAGGTTTCGGTCTGAAACGGCAGACCACCCTGGAGCGAGAAGACAGGAGTTCCGCTTGAGCCAGGACCGTTCGAGGCGTCCGCCTGCACGCCTGAAAGGGTGCCGAGGATGTTGTAGGCGCTGGTTCCGGCGGCGCTGGCTCGCGTGTTCACGGGCAAGTTGGAAACGTCCGTGGAGGAATAGGTCGCGCTGATGGAGGGCGAGTCTGTGTCGATGGCGCTGACCGCATCACCCGAGACGTTCACAATCTGATCAAAGCTTCCAACGGCAAGCGAAGCATCGATACGGAGCTGTTGCTGTGTATTGAGAACGGCCCCAGTGACCGACCATTTCTGGAAACCGGGCTGTGAGACCTCGACCGTGTACCGTCCCGCTTTCACATCGAGAAACGCATAGTCGCCCTGAGCGTTGGACTTGGCGGTACGCACCGTCCCTTCTCCGTTATTGGTGAGGGTGACAGGGGCATCCGGGACCAGGGCGCCAGCAGTGTCTTTTACGGTGCCAATGATGCTGCCTTGGGTGGATTGCGCATAGCTGTTCACGCCGAGGAGAGAGATGAAAAGCAAGGCCATGGACAGCAGAAATTGCGAGCACCGTAGGCGGGGCGTGGCTAGTCTCATCGGCATAAGGGTTTCCTCCTGGAAGTGGAACGATGTGTGGCCCGGTATGTATCGTGCGCGGTCCGCGCCTATGGGAATTGTCTGGGTGTTTCAGCAGTTCAAACACGCGGTGCGTGGTTACAGCGGTACGGTGCTGAAGCATGGTCAAAAGGAAAGCTGCAGCGGCGTGTACTGGCGACTCACCGGTGGTCTATCGGCCCGTTTGCCTAACCTTCCAGCCCGAAGCATAGCGACTTGCGCCAGAAGCCGTTATCAAGATTTGGCAAAAGGGAAACGTTCAGCACGGCGACGCAGAGTATCGGAGGGCCTCTCGCCGAAGAGCTTCTTGTAGTCGCAGGCAAACTGGCTTGGGTGCCAAAAGCCCCATTGCGCAGCCAGGTCCTGTACATCGAGGAAGCAGCGCTCCGGCGCGCGCAGCGCACGGCGTACGCCGTTCAGGCGCAGGATCCGCAGATAGGCGCCGGGACTGATACCGCACACGTCCTGGAACGCATATTGAAGGGTTCGCCGGCTGACATGGAAAGCTACACATAACTGAGGGATCGACAGCGGCTCATCCTGATGTGCAAGTGCAAAGTCGCGCACGCGTTTCACGAGGCGATGACGATCGATGTAAGTAATGGAAGCCTTCGGCGGGAGAAGACCGGCCACGCAATTGGAGCCAATTACGTTGAGGAGCACATCCCGCAGTGCATCCCGGGCCTGCTCGCGATCGATCAGCAGCCCGGGAGTTTCGAACAGGGAACGCAGGGTATGCTCAAGCCCGTCACGCTCCATATGGCCTGTCGCGAGCACTTCAGAGTCCAGTGCAGAGGGGGCCAGCGCGATGTGCTCGGTATCGGCAATGTGCTGGAGCAGAAGCTGCTTTTCGATCACCAGCCCGAAAATGCGGAATAAGGATGGCGTCAGCAGTTCGAATTCCATCCCGCCTGGACGAACAGCAATTGTGTTTTGCTCCAGTGCGCGGGGACCGATTCTGCCTGGCGGCCCATCGCCGGCGGGAATGCCAAACCAGAACGCGCCAGCCCAGACTTTGCAACTCTGGCGCACGGCATGGCTCGTCGTTTCCTCGAAGACCTGCATCTGCGAGCCTAACCAGAATTCGCGCAAGGTGCCTCGGAAGCGTCCCGGCGCCAACTGATCATAGGCCTGCTTCCAGCCGGTCAGGTTGGCGGCATGGTCATCCGCATCATTGGCAATCGCCACCCGAACGCCGCCTCTGGACACTGACTGGGGGCCGTCGGATGTGGGCGCATCCACCCAGCGCATGTTACGGTCTCCTCAAGCGATTCTGTACGGTTAGTATGCTCTCCCTTAAGTTGCAAGCAAATGAAATTTAGGTCTTGAGGGACCAATAGGCGCTTGAGGGGACTGCTCTACCTAGTAACTTCCTGCTTGAAACTGGGTGGTACCGTTGGTTTTGCCAAATCCCGCTATTTGGGGGGCAGCGCTTTTGCCTATGCTGGTCGTGTTCCTGTCTGTTGCTGTACAGCAGTACTGGAGGTGAGAAAGATTGGAGACCGCGACGCATCTGAAGGCGACGCTCGGCACTGTGCAACTGTGGGCGATTGCCGTCGGCCTCGTTATCTCCGGCGAATACTTCGGGTGGAGCTACGGATGGGCGAGCGCGGGGACCCTGGGCTTTCTGGTGACGACTCTCTTTGTCGCGACCATGTATACGGCCTTCATCTTCTCGTTCACCGAACTGACGACATCGATTCCTCGCGCCGGAGGTCCGTTCGCCTACGCGCAGCGGGCGCTAGGTCCGACAGGCGCTTACCTCGCTGGTGCGGCCACGCTGATTGAATTCGTTTTTGCCCCCCCGGCGATTGCGCTTGCCATCGGTGCATATCTTAATGTGCAATTTCCGTCTTTATACCCGCGATCGGCAGCCGTGCTGGCTTACCTAGTGTTCATGCTGCTGAACATATTAGGCGTCCAGATTGCCGCTATCTTTGAAGTGATTGTCACCGTGCTGGCCATTGCGG
>JAUTWX010000001.1 GCA_030838385.1 Acidobacteriaceae bacterium | reverse complement strand
CGCTGCTAAGCTCCCTCCAGCCCTCCTCGAAGAGTGCTTCCGCGCGCGCCAATTGCCCGATCGGCACCATGGCCCCGGATAACACGCAGGAAGCCTTGGCGCGAATCGATCGCTCTTTCAGCCCGCGCGAGAGCTGATAGGCCTGATCGAGAACACCGAGGGCTTTTTCGTTCTCGTCTTCTCCAGAATATTGGTCGCCGATCGAGAGCAATAGTTCCACATGATTGGCCGCGTTGTCGTAGTGTTCCCGTTCAACGATGTGCTCCTCCAGTTCGAGAAGCTGGTTAGCCGTGAGCGGCTTGCCCATGGGCGCAACGTCGGTCAGGAGCAGCTGGTTGAGATCGCTGATTCGCTCCGCGCGAGCAAACTGGCGAACTGCCAGGTCGCGCTGCGTGCGCGCTGTCCGGACTTGCATCCATGTAGCCGCCACGCCAGCCGTGGTCGCCAGGATTGCCAGCGCCGCAAGTGCGACAGCAGTCCGGTTACGGCGGACGAACTTGATCGCTCGATAGCTCATGGCGTCCGGCCGGGCGCGGATCGGCTCATTCCCCAGATACCGGCGAAGATCATCCGCCAACGCGGTAACCGAGGAGTAGCGCTCCGCCGGATCCTTCTTCAAAGCCTTGAGGACAATCGTGTCGAGATCGCCCCGCAGTAAGCGGCGGAGCTTATCCAGGGTGGTAGAACGCCGGGCGGCACTCTCCCGGGCAAGTCCTCCAATGGTCCGGGCAGGGCTTACGGCGTCCGACGGGCGGCCCGGTTCTGTATCCACGATAGACCGCACTAAGTCGGTCGGTGTGTATGGGCCTGGTCCGGATGGATGTTGCCCCGTCAGCAGCAGGTAGAGCAAGACACCGAGAGCGTAGACATCCGTCGCGGTAGTAATGGCTTCTCCCTTTAGCTGCTCGGGAGCGGCAAACTGGGGCGTCATCGCCCGGCCGCCTTCGGCTGTCAGCTGGGTCGACGGGGCGCCCTGTTGCTCGTTCTCCAGCAGCTTGGCAATACCGAAATCGAGCAGCTTGACCTGACCGTCTTCGCGGACGAGAACATTCGAAGGCTTCAAATCGCGATGCACAATCAAATTGGCATGCGCCTTCGCCACCGCCTCCGCCACGTCAAGAAACAATCCAAGACGCGCCGGGATGTCGAGCCGATGATCATCGCAGTAGCGGTCGATATGGTCACCTTCGACATGGTCGAGCACAAGATAAGGCTGCCCGGCCGGCGACACTCCAGCATCGATTAGTTCCGCGATATGCGGATGGACGAGGAGGCCCAGTATTTTTCCCTCGCGTTTGAAGCGGGCTTCGCCCCCCTTGCCGATGAGTGCGAGGTTGAGAAACTTCACCGCGACTCGCCGCTCGAATCGACCGTCGTTTCGCTCCGCCAGCCAAACGCTGCTCATACCGCCGTGACCGATTTGCGACACCAGCCGGTAGTCACCCAGGGTTTGCCCGGCCAACGTAGCTGCACTCGGCAATTCGACCGGCCGCGTCTCCAGGAAACCCTCCTCAACCAGAGCACGATGTTCCGCGAAAAGCGTCTCCAGGTGTTCCACCAGGGTGGGGTTCTGCGCGCGCAGAGTGGATAGCCAAATGGAACGCTCCTCATCCCGCATTCCGAGGATTTCGTCGAGGTGGGGACTGAGCTCCTGCCACTGATCCGGCGTCAGCCTATGCATGGGATCCCCGCCGCGGCGATTCGGTGAGCATACTGTGACGGATATAGATACGTGCCTTCTCCCACCTTCTTTGCACCGTCCTTTCCGAAAGCATTTGCATGGCGGCAATTTCGCTGAAAGAGAAACCGCAAAAGAATTTCAGGTCCACTAGCTGGGCAAGGTCAGGCTCAACCTTCGCCATTTGCTCCAGTACGTCGTTGATCGCCAACAGCTCCGCGGCGTCAACGGCCTTTCCAATCAGGTCGGGTTGGAGCGAGGTGATTTTGAACTCGCCCCCATGTTTGAGTGCGCTGTGCTTCCTGGCATGATCGATGATCAGCCCTCGCATCACCCGCGCGGCATATCCCAAGAAACGAGCGCGATCAGGGAATACGGGCCCGTCGCAAGCTGCCATATCCAGATAGGTCTCATGCAAAAGAGTGGTGACACTCAGACTGGCAGGCTGCCAGTTGCGCGCCAGTTGGCGTTTTGCCAGAAGGTGCAGTTCAGCGTATAAAGTGCTGAAGAGAACGTCGGTTTCTTCTATCTCAGGGCATTGGGTTGCGCGGCCCGGGTATGTTATCGACTCCACGGTAATCCTCCCATTGAAACAAATATCCTGAGCCGCTCGAGAGCAGTGGCTGGGGATGTGACGGCAGAATGTGTTACCAGCCGGAAGCAGTCGTTCCCTTTACCAAGGGCTCGCTCAAACAGGACCGGACGGGAGGCCCTGGCCGCGGCATTGATCGGTTGTTGCCAGCGGCAACAATCACCTTATCATACCGCTTAGCCATAAGGATTTTGTCATTTTGTTGTCACTATCGCCACTTTGTAGAGTCTAGTGCGCGTCAAAGCAATAGCGTTACAAACCGCTTTGACGATTGGCCGACCGGCAGAAAAATTATCAGGTTTTCCACAGCCCTCCTGTCGGGTTTCCCGCGTGGATTTCGATCTTTACCAGCAGAAACCTTTTTAGCTGACCGCAGAAAAGCTGCAGTACATAGAAGGAGCAACACGATGTACGACATGGCAAAATTGAAAAACCTGAGCATCCTTGGTGAAGGCGCGACAAAGGCGATGTCTGCTTTCTGGGCATTCGATAAGGCGGCGCTGGCCGACGGCGTGGTCCCCAAGAAGTACAAGGAACTCATCGC
>JAUTWX010000523.1 GCA_030838385.1 Acidobacteriaceae bacterium | reverse complement strand
CAACACAATCACCTGGTGGACAAGCAACTATGACGATTACGATATGTGGATGCGCGCAGGCTCCGCCGGAGCGCTCGCCAAAGAGCGCGGCATGGACCAGCTCCCCTTCTGGAACAAGGTCGCCGCGCATCCCGCCTATGACCCCTTCTGGAGCGATCAGGCGCTCGACAAGATTCTCGCCAAGGAGCCGCTCATCGTCCCCACGCTGCTCGTCCACTCGCTCTGGGACCAGGAGGACATCTACGGCGCCATCGCCGTCTGGAAGACGGTCAAGCCCAAGGACACTGCGAACGACAAACTCTTCCTTGTGATTGGCCCCTGGCACCACGGGCAGGAGATCGAAGACGTCAGCGCCCTCGGCGAACTCCACTTCGGCCAGGACACCGGCCTCTACTTCCGCCAGCACGTCCTCGCGCCCTTCCTCGCCCACTATCTCAAGGACGACGCGCCGCAGATCTCCACCGTCACCGCATTCGAGACTGGCACCAACGAATGGGAGAAACTCCCGACGTGGCCTGCGGGCTGCGCGGAGAGCTGCACCATCCAGGCCACGCCGCTTTATCTCGAGCCCAACCTCGGCCTCTCGTTCGATAAACCTTCCAGCGGCAACCCATACACCAGCTACATCTCCGATCCGGCGAAGCCCGTGCCCTTCCGCAGGCGTCCCATCCAGCCCATGGGCTACACGGGCGAACTCACCTGGTCCTTCTGGCTGGTCGATGATCAGCGCGAAGCCTCTGGCCGCCCCGACGTTCTCTCATTCGTAACCGACACACTTACCCATCCGGTCAAGATCAGCGGCCAGCCCGTCGTGCATCTCGTCGCTTCCACTTCCGGCACCGACTCCGACTGGGTGGTCAAGCTCATCGATGTATATCCAGATGAAGTCGCCCAGTATCCGCATCTCGGCGGATTCCAGCTCATGGTCTCCGCCGACATCCTCCGCGGCCGCTATCGCGAAGGTTTCACGGTCGCCAAGCCTATCCAGGCCAACACGCCGCTGCCCTATCAATTCGATCTGCCCACGGCGAACCACGTCTTCCTGCCCGGCCATCGCATCATGGTGCAGGTGCAATCCGCCTGGTTCCCGCTCTACGATCGAAACCCGCAGACCTTCGTGCCCAACATCATGTTCGCGAAACCAGGCGACTATCAGAAGGCCGAGCAGCGCATCTACCACGCACCCGGCAACGCCAGCAACATCGAGCTGCCGCTGGTGAAGGAGAAGTAGCTCGACGTACTTCTCTTCACTTTGCTCGCCATCCAGACTGGCGCGAGCGAAGTGGAGGGATCTGCTGTTCACCTGTGATCACCACAATGGCTAAGGTGTCCGACGTTCCTGCGGTTACGATGTGCGTTTGCGGGAGTCAGACCGCCGCGGTCTCCGCCGCGGCCTTGTGCAGCTCCGCCGCCGCATCGCCCGTCGGCAGAAATTCCATCGCCATCCACCCGCGATAGCCTTCCCGCCGAAGACCGCGATAGATCGCTGCATAGTCAATCACGCCGGTGCCCGGCGCATGCCGTCCCGGCACATCGGCCACATGCACTAGTCCCAGCAGATCCACATTTCCGCGGAGCGGACCCAGTAGCGGCACGACCCCACCGCCCTGCGGCAGGCCCCGCTGCTGATGATAAAAATCGTAGAGAACCTGCACGCTCGGCTGCCTCACCGCACGCACAATCTCGAATGCCTCCTCGACGCGCGTCAAATAAATCGGCGGGTTCTCCAGCGCATCGATCGGCTCCAGCAGCAGTGTGAATCCGCGCTTCGCCGCCACATCGCCTGCGCGCTGCAGGTTTTCGATGCACACCGCGTGCTGCTTCTCGCGCGAGATCGAATTATCGCGTTTCCCGGAGAGCAGAATGATCCGCCGGCAGCCCAGCCGCTCCGCCTGCATCATGCGACCATTGAGTTCACCCGCCAGCCGTTCCGCCGCGCCCGGCTCGGCAAAGCCTGTATCGATGCCCGATATCGCATCGCACACAATCCCGAAGTGCGCCATGCGCCCGCGGACACGCGTCATATCCGCTGCAGACCATTTCTTATCCTCATCGACCAGCTCGAATCCGTCGTAGCCCGCACCGGCAACCAGGTCAATCGCCTGTTCCGCCGCGTATTTCGGACGCAGCGTCCACAGCATCACAGAAAGCCGAAACGGCCGTGCCGCCTTATCCGGCGTCGCCAGCCCTCGCCGCGCACAGGCAGCCGACGCAAGCCCGGCCAACCCGCATGCCATCCGTTCGCCAAACTGCCGCCGATTCATCATGACGCGATCTTACGCGGTGCTCACTCCGCGACTACGGGCACCGACACATCCGTCGTGTCCCACTTCACATGCAGCGAGCTCGTTTTCCCCTGGAACGGCTCGAGCGTGATCGACATCACTTCTTGCGGCGAGGACAGCGTTTCTTTCTTCATGTCCACACGCGCCAGGTCCTGGCTCTGGTCGTATTTCGTGCCCCACTGTCCGGTCTGCTTGTTGATGATCAGCTTCCACTCGCCCGTCGACGGCAGCGTGTAGAGCGTGTAGCTGCCCGCAGGCACCGTCGCAGTCCCGATCTTCAGGTTCGCCTCGGTCTTCAACGACGTCGCCGGATTCGCCCCCGTCCGCCACACCTTGTCATACGGCACCAGTCCGCCAAAGATCTTACGTCCGCGGATAGAAGGCGAGTTGTAGTGGATCGAAACCGTCTTTCCATCCACCGTCTGCGAAGTATCAGCCGGCGGACTCGGCATCGGCTTCTTTGTTTGGGTTTGAGCACCAGCCAACGCACCTACGCCGATGCACGTCGCACATCCAATTCGCAGCAGTCTTGTATTCAGCAGTGTCGCGTTCATCGATGAATCTCCCGGTCAAAGAATCGCGGGATGATGTTATCGCACTTTCCTGAATTTAAACTTCGACCGAATGTGAGCATTGAAATACCTGCCAATAGATTCGGCTTCCAATAATTCGAGCACAAGCTCCGCCGGAACATCGAGATACTGGTAGATCTCTCCGCTGTGGAACTCGGCTTCAAGAACCGAAATATCCAGCTCATAGCCGACTGACCGCAATTCGGACGAGTTGACCTCCTGCCGCAACATACGATCCTCCGCAGGTCGACTCCGCCAACGAGACGAGAGCGCTTGTCACTGCCCCTCATCCCGGACATAAGGCTTCAGCACATAATGCCGCGCCGTATTCACTGCGCCTTGGGTGTTGTCGTTCGTCTGAATGGCCTGCTGGTACTCGTGGACCGCGCGGTCGCGTTGGCCGGTCACGTCGAAGATCTTCCCTAACTGGATATGGCTCCACACCTCGGTCCACTTCGGATCATCGTCGCCGCGCAGCGCATCGCGATAGGCATTCGCTGACGCCTGGTAGTTCCGTTGCGCGAACAGCACATCGCCGATGCGGTAGCTCGCCAGTGAGCTTGTCGGGTTCGCCTTCAGCGCGTTCTGGAACTCTTCAATTGCTCCCGTGGTGTCGCCCTGCGCCAGCAGTTGCTGCCCGCGCAGGATCGCCACGCGCACCTGCAGGTCGGGCGTATTCTTCAGCACTGCATTGTTCGGATCGATCATGATCTTGCGCGGCAACCCGAAGGTGTCGATCACATACTGCGAATCGCTCCCCGATACCTCCACCTGCTTCGTCTCCGTTTTTCCCTCGGTCTGCACCTGGAGCGTCACCGGCATGCGGAACAGGTCGAGGTCCTGATCGATCTCGCCGATGGTGCGGAAGCCCGTGCCATTGCCCAGCCGGTACACCGTGTACTTGTTTGTGAACTGCGGCGCGCCGGTGCCGTCCAGCCATTGCGCAAAGAATGGCACAAGATTCTGCTGGCTCGCGCCCTCGGCAATCTTCTCGAACTCACGCGTCGAGATCGAGCTGTCCTTATGCGTGCTCAGGACCGTCTGCAGCGCCTTTTTGAAGGCATCGTCACCAATCTCGTAACGCAGCATGTGGAAGACGAGCCCGCCTTTGTCGAGGGTCATCGACTGGAACTGCGGTGTGAATGCATCCAGCCGCCCCGCCGAGGTCAACGGGATCGTGTCGTACGCCAGCGCGCTGGCCGAAACGTCGGTGATCGCCTGCTCCAGGCTCTGCCTCCCGGCCACATCCTCCAGGTACATCAGCTCGCCGTAACGCGACATGCCGTTTGTGATCCACGCATCATTCAATGTCGCCGGCGATACCATCGAGCTCCACCACTGGCGCGCGATCGTGTTGGCCAGCAGCCGATAGTCCGTAATGTGCGCTCCTGCCACCAGCGCCATCTCCGGCGCCCAGTAGGCAGGCACCGTGTCATCCGGCAGCTCGATCACGTTTAGCCGCGCCGATTCCGCCGGACCGAAGGTGCCGCTGAAGAAGTCGTACTCGCGGTTCGCCGTCTGCGCATACTGCTGGGCCGCGCTCTCATGCGCCGGTGTGGTGTACACCTTGATGTTCGCCGCGCCCATCACAGCAATCGGACTCTTGAACTTCGCCGCGACAATCGTTCCTGGAAAGCCCGGCCGGTCCCAGTTAAACTGCCACGTCTGACCGCCGCGCTCCGCATGAGGTGCGCCCGTCGATCCTGAGCCCAGTACCGTGTAGCCCGCCGGCGCATGTACCGTAATGTCCGCGGTAAAGCGGTCCGTCAGGTAGCCGGTCATCGGGAACCATCGCGCCGCGTAGATCAGATAGCTGATCGGGTCGCCAATCGACGCCAGCTTCAGCCCCTCCACCGGAGATCCATCGCCATTCTCCAGCGTGCCGTCGTACTCAAACGTCCACACCGCTGTGTCTCCCTTCGCCAGCGCCTGGGCCGGCGTCACCCGCAAGGTCGACGCCTGCCCGCGCTCCGCATTCAGCGGGTGTCCCTTCGCATCCCCCACCTTCGCCACCTTCAGCCCCGAATGCAGCTCGAAGGTCGCTACCGGCAGCGCATCCAGCGCCGTAAAGCTAACCTTTGCGGTCGCGTGCAGCTCATGCGTCGACGGAATCACCGTCAGGTCGATCGCATAGCCTGTGATGTTGATCAACGGCTTGGTGGAGAGCTGCTGCGCGTGCGCAGCAACAAAGCCCAGCGACAGGACCACAGAGAACACTGCGGCACGAGAAAAAAGTCGAGTCATAACTTGCGTCGGTCCTTGCGTGTTTCTCTGCGTCGTTCCCTTTATCAATCGATGCCCTGCAGTGCTTTCTTTCATGCCTGGTACGTGCCGGCCGGCTGTGCAGATCGCTCCGGTCCTTCTCCTGCTGTCGAAGATCCCGCTGCATTGGATGTCGGAATTGCGCCGCGCGCCAAAAGCTCCACGCAGATGCGCGCTGCGCGATCCACCGCGCTCTCGCCGCCCTGCGTGTGCAGCCGCTCGCGTATTTCGCGCAGCCCGGCCATCGCTTCGGAGCGCGCCGGCCCATCGGCCAGCAGCGGCCGCAGCGCGGCCACCACATTGGCCGCAGTGAATTCGTTCTGGATCAGCTCCGGCACCACGCGCCGGCCGGCAATCAGGTTGGCCATCGCCACATGCGGCACGGTCACGAATCGCCGCGCAATCGCATAACTCACCTTTGACAGCCGGTACACGACTACGAAGGGATTTCCCAGCAGCGCAGCCTCCACAGTCGCCGTGCCGCTGGCCACCACCGACCCGCGCGCATGGTGGAGAGCGGCGCGCGCATCATTGACCAGAACCGGCTTTACCCCAAAATGCCGTGCGGCAAGGATCGCTGGCACAGTCTCCGGCGGAAGGGTCGGCGCTACCGGCACCAGGTATTGATACGTATCGCCAAGCATCTCCGCGGCTTCGAGCATGGTGGGCAGGTTCAGGTGGACCTCGCGTTGCCGGCTTCCCGGCAGCAGGGCCAGCCACGGTTTGGACGCATCCAGCCGATGTTGGCGAGCGAACGCCTCCCGCGTCACCTCTGGCGCTGCCAGATCGGCCAGCGGATGGCCCACAAACTCCGCCGCCACGCCGCGCTCGCGATAAAACGGCTCCTCAAACGGAAAGATCACCAGCATCCGATCCACAAAGCGCTGCACCCGCCGGATACGCCGCTTCTTCCATGCCCACAACTGCGGCGACACGAAATACACCACGGGAACGCGGTGCCGATGCAGGTGCTCCGCAAGCCGCAGATTCACATCCGGAAAATCGATCAACACCGCCAGCACCGGCCGCTCTGCCGCAATCGCCCGCTTTAGCCGCTGGAACTGCCCATAGATATACGGAGTGTGCCGCACCACCTCGGTGATGCCCATGTGCGCCACGTCTTCCGCACGCACGACCGGCCGAAAGCCCAGGGCCACCATCCGTGCCCCACCCAGGCCGAAGAACCGGGCCCGCGGCAGCAGTCGACGAACCGCTTCCATCAGGGCTGCGCCGTAGAGTTCCCCCGATGCCTCGCCGGCAGAGAGGAAGATCAGCGGATTGGCAGCGGCGTCCATCATTACCGATAAGGGTAGCAGCGCCTCGACTCACGGCCCGCTCCGGCCTTCCAGGCTATCCCGAGATGATCCGAATAGAGACGACGTGAAACGATTTGCCAGTCTGCGTCCCTATCCACTCAGGCTGGCGGATCCGCGCATCATCAATCGTGGCGATCGGGGATCCGTCCGGCTCCCGGTTGCGCCTCAGGATGCAGGGTGCCCCACATTTCGAAGAGATGCGAGAGCCGGTCCGCCCCACAATTCCAAAGGGAATGACCCAAAGAAAGCGAACCCAATTCTTCTCCGGGTGCGCAGTCAATTTCAATCCCACCCGGAATCAGAAACCCGCACGCGCGGTTCGGCGCTACAATCGCACACCCCGGGAACGGTCACTCAGAGCCCGGCGAAAGTAGAGGAGCATGCATGATCGGAGACAAGATTGGGAAACCAAGGGCAAAAGATCGGTGAGACGGGTGCTTTCCACCGACCCGCCCACTGCGGAGGTATCGTTCGAAAATAGCGGCACCATGTTCGGCGTTGCCACCACTGGTATGGGGACATATACATCGGTCATCCGCCCGGATGGTGCTATCCACGGCGACGGCCAGGGACTCATCATGACGCCAGATGGCGAAATGGTTAGTTGGACGGGGACTGCTCTGGGCAAGTTCGGAGCGGGCGGCGCTGTCAGCTATCGCGGCATGCTCTTCTTCCACACCACTTCGCAAAACCTCGCGCGCCTCAACATCACCTGCGGCGCCTTCGAATACGAAGTCGATTCCGCCGGCAGCACAGTTTCCAAAGTATGGGAATGGAAGTAACGCCAGCATTCGTTCCGGCAAGAGGCAAAGAAATCAAAAGGAATGGAGCGGGCGCGATGATGAAAAGAGGATCTCGCAAATGCGGCGCAAAGCGAATAAAAGTCCCGGCTGTGTCTTGTCCCGAACGCAAGATGATTTTTCAGACGCTGGCTGTCGCAGCCCTGTCGCTGCTACCGCCCAGTGCGCCCGCTCAGCTCTCGCCCCAATCCGACGAGTCAGTAGTTTGCAGGCCCGCAAGTGAACGCAAGACCGAGTTAGGGTGCTGGATCCTCGCCGATAATCCCATCGGTCAGCTCGGGGGCTCCGAGGTCTACTGGTATCTGGATGTTTACCCGACCCTATATGCAGCAGAACAGGCGAAAGAACCTGACGGAACTGTCATCAAAGCACTCGGAAAAATCTGGCTACTGACGATCGCGAAATCCGGGTGGCGACCAGTTCATCCGGGAGAACATGCTGGCACAATCGGCCCAATTCCGATCCATACCGGGAGTAAATACTCTTCTCAGTTTATGGAGGCGATCTTCGCTCCCGGGATGCACTCTCGCATTCATCTGCACTCCGGTGCCGAAGCTTGGTTCACCGTGGCGGGCAAAACCTGTTTGGAAACACCTCAAGGTGAATTGGTCTCGTACCCTGGAGGCCCAGCTGTCATCATTCCCGAAGGACTTCCCATGAAACTGACCGCCGTCGGTAACGAACAGCGGCGAGGATTGGTCCTTATACTTCATGATTCATCGAGCCCCGCCACAACGCCAGTGCACGACTGGCAGCCCAAGGGTTTGTGCGAAGAATTAGCCGATACATCTCGATAGTCAGATCTATCCGGAGATTGACTGCCTGGATTGTTGGCAACAGGGCGTGTCACGCTTGATCCCCATCTGCAGAAGAATCCGGCGCAAGTCCATTTCGGAACGCCACCCATTTTCTCGACCAAACTTGGCATGTTATATCCCGCGATTTGCCATACTTGAATAAGGGGGAATATTGCCCACCGGAATCGGGATCAGGCGAGCCGCTCCTAAGTCCTTTAACTGGACTATTTTAGACGTAACCATTTAAGACAGAACAGCTTAGCCATCGGACGCCATTCTGTAGCAGAAATCAGGCAAAATCCGGCCGGTAAGTCCTTTGTTGAGACGTTTTTAGCCGTAAGTCTTTTGTTTGGACGATTTTAGTCGCCGGAAGAGTACCTAAATCAAACAAATTAAGAGGGTTGCAAACCGAACTTGCGTGACGGGAGGGGGGTGGGTGTTACTCGTAACGCAACGCTTCGATCGGGTCCAGATTGGCTGCGCGCAGCGCCGGAACCATCCCGCTCACCAGTCCCACCACGATCAGGATCCCGGTGGAGACGGCCACGATCAGGGGCGAAATCAGCAGTCGGATGTCGGCATCAGTGGCGTTCTGGGCAATCGCACTGTAGAAGGTGATGCGCCCCACCGCCAGCGACACCCCATACGCCAGCAGCATGCCCAGCGCGCCGCCGGTTGCGGATATCACCAGCGCCTCCGCCAAAAACTGAATGAGGATGTGCCCCTTCCGCGCGCCCAGCGCTTTCTCCACACCGATCTCGCGCGTGCGCTGCTGCACGCTCACCAGCATGATGTTCATTAGCCCAATGCCCGCAATCCCCAGCGTCAGCGAGCCGATAAACGCCATCAGTACCTCGAGCGCGGCGGTGATGATGCGGAATTGTGAGAGTTGCTCCATCAGGTTCGCGACATAAATCGCGTTGTGATCCGTCGGCCGGAAGCCGTGTGCTGCTCCCAAGGTCTGGCGCACCTCCTGCTCCACCTTCATATGGTCGCCGCGATAGGTCATCCAGATGCCGTCCAGGTACCTGAGATCCTTGATGTCCCCCATCGTCTTGAACGGAATGTGGACGACACGGTTGATATTGCTTTCGTCCTCGGTCATCTTCGGCTTCAGCACGCCGATCACTGTGAAGCTGATGCCGCCGATGCGGATACGCTGGCCGATCGGATAGATCCCGGAGAACAGTTTGGTGGCTGCCTCCCAGCCCAGCACCGCGACGTGGTTGCGCTCCAAGTTGTCCTGCTCGGTGTAGAAGCGCCCTTTCACCACGTCATAGTTCAGGATGTCCGCAATCGGCGGATGACTGCCCTCAAGGTGCCAGCTATAGGTGTGCAGGTCATTCTGAATCGCGACGTTGTCCTTATCCAGCGTGGCGGTCAGCAGTTCGAGACCGGGCACACTCGCCGAGAGCCGGTCCAAATCGTCCTGGGTAAAGCGCACCACCACGCCGGCCTTCTTGCCGCCCGCCTGCTCGCTCGTGGTACCGGGAAATACGCCGATGGAGTTAATGCCCCACTGAGAGAAGATGGCCACGATCGCGCGGCTGAATCCCGCTCCATAGGCCAGCAGCAGCACCACCGTCGCGATGCCCCACGCCATCCCCGCCACGGTGATGATCGTCCGCCGCCGGTTGTACTGCATCGCTTCGTATGCCTGTTTCAGCAGATCGATCAGCATCGCCGTTACTCCCGCTTTATTCCCGTCTGAGCGCTTCAACCGGCTCCAGCCGGGCCGCCTTGCTCGCCGGCACGAGGCCTGCAATGACACCGCTCGCGGTCAGCGCACCAATAGCCAGCGCCGCCGACCACGGCACCAGCCGCGGCGGATCGAAGCCTTCCATGTTGTGGCCGATTGCAGACTGTAACGCATACATCAGCAGCGCAGCGCCCCCGATCCCGATCAGACCGCTGATGCCGGTGAGAAAGAGGCCCTCCAGCAGGAACTGCAGCTCCACGCTGCGGTTCGTGGCGCCTAGCGCTTTGCGCAACCCGATCTCGCGCGTGCGTTCCGACACCGCGACCAGCATGATGTTCACGATGCCCACTGCACCCAGCCCCAGCGTGACCACCCCCACGCTGCCCAGAAAGACATCCATGGCATCGAAGATCTTGTCCACCATCTGCTGGCTCTTGATCGAGTCCCATTCGTCGAAGGCGTCCTTGTTGTGCCAGTCAAAACCATGCCGCTGGGCAATCAGTCGATGGACATCGGCCACTGCGATCTCGTTATCGCCATGCACGCGCGGCTGGTACTGAATACCGCTCAGCGCATCCTGCGGCAAATTTTCCCCTTTGATGGGATACATCTCCATCATCACGGAGAGAGGAATGTAGGCGCTCTGGTTCACACCGTTGTTGTTGCCGCGGCCGGTCTTCTCCACCACCCCTATCACCTGAAAACGCGACCCGTTCAGCAGGATCCACTCGCCCAGCGCTGGCCGGCCGGAGAACAGCAGTTGCGCCGTTTTCTGTCCCAGCACTACTACGTGCCGCCGGTCGCGCACGTCGTTGCTGTCGATCAGCCGCCCGTCTGCGATCGGCAGCGTGCGGATATTGGGGTAATACGTATCGATCCCCTTCACTGTCCCGCCAGTCGTCGCATACTGGCTGATCTGCTGGATGGTCTCGTTCTCGACAACCGCGGTCACCTCTCGCACCGAGGGCAGCTTGCGCATGGCCTCGGCATCCGAAAGCGTCACGTGATACGGCCGCATGCCTGTGTGCTGGCTGGGCAGGGCGGGAATATTGCCGCCAGCGAGGAAGATGACATCGTTGCCGAGGGTAGCCATCTGACGCCGCTGGCCGGAACGAAAGCCTTCGCCCAGGCCGATCAGCAGCAGCAGGGACCCCACGCCCCAGGCGATCCCAAACATGGTGAGAAAGGACCGAAGCTTGTGCGCCCAGATGGCATCCAGAACCTGCCCGATGATGTCCTTGAGTGCGCGCATGCTATCTCATGGACGGATACGCAGGCCGTTGGACAGCAGTTCCCCGGCCGCCTGAGAGCACTGGCGAATGCCTACTTCTTATCCAGCGCCGCCAGAACTTCGGTCGCATTCGGCGAACTGACCCGCAGGTATTCGCTGACGCGCTTCCGCTCCTCGTTGGTCAGCGTAGGGGCTACGGCAAGCAGGCGTCGCATGGTGGTTGCAACATCGTCAACGTAGTTCATCATGCGAATGGCTTCGCCGGACAGAGGCATCTTTCGTTTCTCCACTTCTTCTTTCAATCGCTCCACACATTCTCCCGTGCCGGGGTGGGGTTCGTAAAGTCGCAGGGTCGGCACTCCGCGCGAAGCAACCGTTCGACCCTGTCGTACCTCACACCCCTTGATCCTTCAGAGTAACCTGCTTCTATCGAGACCGCAGGTGCGCGTCCCGGAACCGCCATAAAACAGCAAAGGCGGCCGACAAGTAGGACGCCCGATCGCTCGACCCCGATTGCTCGACTTGTTCGACCCAGATTCGCCGAAGCCATGGACCAAGACTGCATCCACTCTCTACTCCGGACCGATGTTCGCGTCCCTCTTGCCACGTACCGCGCCCAGATGCACCGGGGGTTCACCTTCGACCAGGCGGCAGCCATCGCGCCCTACTTGCAACGACTGGGCATGGGGGACTTCTATGCCTCGCCTATCTTCGAGGCGCGGCCCGGCAGCATGCACGGTTACGACATCACACGGCATGACCGGCTGAACCCCGAGCTGGGTGGTGCGGAGCGCTTCGCGCCCTTTGCCCACACGCTACACGACCACGGCATGGGCCTGCTGCTGGACATTGTGCCCAACCACATGGGCATCGGCAGGGACTCCGTGTGGTGGCAGGACGTGCTCGAAAACGGCCACTCCTCGCGCTACGCCAACTACTTTGACATCGACTGGAGCCCGCTGAAGGAGGAAATGCGCAACAAGCTGCTGCTGCCGATCCTGGGCAACCAGTACGGCGAAGAGCTGGAGGCGAAGCACATCCAGGTGGTCCTGGAAGATGGCCGGTTCTACGTGAAGTACTATGACCACCGCGTGCCGGCGGCACCGCGTCCTATCCCGCTCATCTTCTTCCGCCGGCCCATCGGCACGTTGCCCAGTGAGCAGGAGACGGAAGGCATGCCGTCCGAGCTGGCCGAGGTGCTGCGCGAGCTCACGCAACTGCCACCCCATGAAACCACTGATCCAAAACTGCAGGCTGACCGGCAGGAGCGACTGAAGACTCTGATGCCTCGGTTGCGCGCCGTCCTGATGAGTGAGGAGGTGCAGCCGACAATCGCCCGCGCAGTCGAAGAGATCAATGGCACAGAAGGCGACCCGAAGAGCTTCGATGCGCTGCATGAGTTTCTGAACGTGCAGCCGTACCGCCTCGCGTTCTGGCGCACGTCGGCGGAGGAAATCAACTACCGCCGCTTCTTCGACATAAACGACCTGGTCGGGCTGCGCATGGAGACCCCGGAGGTCTTCGCCGAGACGCATCGCCTGATCCGCGAGTTGCTGGCGAAGAAGCAGGTGACGGGGCTGCGCATCGACCACTGCGACGGCATGTTCAACCCGCGTCAATATCTGATACGTCTGCAGCTCCTGTACCTGGCGAGCCAGTGCGCCGGACCGAAGCCCGAGAGCGAGACAGCCGCCAACGGCATTGAGCGATCAGTGCTCGACCAGGTGCGCGGCTACGACTGGAGCGCCTCGCATGGGCCACTCTATGTCGTGGTGGAGAAGATCCTGGAGCCGCGCGAGCATATGCCACCCGAGTGGCCGGTGCACGGGACATCCGGCTACGACTTCGTCTACTTCGCCAACAACATCTTCATCGAGCGCGAGAACCTGAAGGCCTTCAATACGCTCTACGACCGCATCCTCGGCCATTCGGCGAACCCGGACGAGATCATCTACCGCTCTAAGCTGCAGGTGATGCAGAGCTCGCTGGCCAGCGAGGTGCACGTGCTGACCAACATGCTCAGCAAGATCGCGGCGGCGGACCGGCATGCGCGCGACTTCACCGACAACATCCTGGAGTCGGTGGTGCGCGAGACCATCGCGTGCTTCCCGGTCTATCGCACCTATACCGACGAGCGCGGCTCGTATCCGGAGCGGGACATTGCGTTCATCCGCGGCGCCATCCGCCAGGCGAAGCGACGCAATCCGGACATCGATGGTTCCGCCTTCGACTTCCTTGCGGACATGCTGCTGCTGCATCGGCGCCACCAGACATCGAGCCGCGAGATCGACCCGCAACAATTGCGGTTCGCGCTCAAGTTCCAGCAGCTTACCGGGCCGGTGATGGCGAAGGGGGTCGAGGACACGACCTTCTATGTGTACAACCGGTTCGTCTCCTCGAATGAGGTGGGCGGGGATACGAAGTCGTTCGGCATCCCGCTGGAGCTGTGGCATTCGAGCAACCAGGAGCGGCTGGAAGTATCGCCGGACTCGATGCTGACCACCTCGACGCACGACACCAAGCGCAGCGAGGATGTGCGCAACCGGCTGAATGTGCTGTCGGAGATGCCGAACACATGGGCCGGCGCAGTGCGGCGCTGGCAGCGGGCGAACGCGAAGGCGAAGCGCACGCTCGCCGATGGACGCGTGGCGCCGGATGCGAACGAGGAGTATCTGCTCTACCAGACGATCGCCGGTGTTTGGCCGTGGCGCGAGGACGAGCCGGGTTGCCGCGACTCCGTGTTGCAGCGGCTGCAGGAGTATGCGGCCAAGGCGCTGAGCGAGGCCAAGGTCAACCTGAGCTGGATCAGTCCCGATCCCGAGTACGTTGCGGCGGTGCAGAGCTTCCTTGCCGAGATCGTGATGCCGGGCAAGCGCGGGCGCGAGACTCCGTTCATGCAGACGCTCCAAAAGCTGCTGCCGCAGATCAGACTTTTTGGCGGGGTGAATTCGCTGGCGCAGTTGGTATTGAAGGCTACGTGCCCGGGGGTGCCGGACTTTTACCAGGGCAGCGAGTTGTGGGACCTCAGCCTGGTGGATCCGGACAACCGGCGGCCGGTGGACTACGAGCTGCGCGAGCGCATGCTGGCGCACCTGGATGAGGTGGCGGCCGAACAGGGGCCGGCGGCGGTGGCAGCGGAGGTCGCGCGCGACATCAGCGATGGCGCCATCAAGCTCTGGACCACCGCGCAGGTGCTGCGGCTGCGGCGAGCGGAGCACGCGCTCTTCCGGCATGGCAGCTATCTCCCGTTGTATGTGGCCGGAGCGGGCGAGCAGCATGTGATCGCGCATGCGCGGCATTACGAAGATAAGACAGTCATCGTTGCGGTGCCGCGCTTTGCCTGCTCGCTGATGCGCGGCGAGGTTGCGCTTCCGCTGGGGCATGCGTGGAAGGACTGGACGTTGCCTTTGCCTGCCGAATTGCACGGGAATTACCGGAGCATCTTCACCGGCGAGACGATCGCTGCCGAAGCGGTGCTGCCTCTGGCTCAGGTCTTCGGCAGCTTTCCCGTCGCGGTATTGGTTACGACCTCGTGAGCGACCGGCCGGCAAGTAACGGTACTACCCACCCTCCCCCCCTCCGGTGCGGGAGGGCACTCTGTAAGTCGTTTCCCTGCTTTGACTTAGGGCCTCTTCCGCAGGCTAAAAATGTCCAAACAAAAGACTTAGCCGTAAAAATGTCCAGCCAAAGGACTTACGCGCACGAAAAAGGCCATCAAGCAGAGCTGATGGCCGGATGGCCGACCAAGATCGGCAGAAATTCACCTAATTCCATCATAGCAAATCGCGGCATATAACATGGCAGGATTTTGCTACCGCGACGGATACAGTTCCCGTTTTGATCCGCGAGCGAGACGGAGTGAGGCGTGCATCCGCGCCTCACTCAGAGAAACGATGGTTGCTCAGCCTTCCAGGTTATAGATGACGTTGACGGTGGTCTCAACCTCGACGGGCTCGCCGTTGAGTAGATACGGTCGGTAGCGCCAGGTGTGGACGGCATCGAGCGCGCTTTTGGCAAGCGATTCGTCGGGTGTCTTCTGGACGCGGATATTCTCCACCGCTCCGTCCTTGCCGATGATCACGTCCAGCACCACGGCGCCTTGTATCTTCTTTGCTCTCGCTTCTTTCGGGTATTGGGGATTGTCGCCGGAGATCTTCTGTTTCGACATAACTCCGGACTTCACGTGAACTTTGGCCGGGGTTGCTGCCTCTGTAGCCGGACTCAGCGCGGCCACATCGGTGCGCAGGGCGAGCGCGGAGGTGCAGGTTGCCAGGGTGATGACACTGCAAGCGGCGGCGATGACAAACCGGCGAGCGGTGCTGATCGGAATACGTTTGTGGGTCAGGGTCATGATTCTCCTTTCGAATGTGCTGGCGTCCGAGTTGAGGCTGAGGATGCCAATGGCGTGAAGAGCGGGGACGGGCGGACGGGCGGAGAGCATAGTGGCGATACGCAACAGCGATTGCGCGTACTGCTTGCGTCCGGCAAGGGCTTCGGCGGCGATAGCGTCCGCGGCGATGGCGTCGCAAACGAGCTCGCGGCTTTCGGCGACGTGGGCGCGGGTGCGCCATAGAAGCGGGTGCCACGCGACGGGCAGCGACAGGAGGCTGTAGAGCAGGTTTTTGGCAAAGTCGTGGCGTTGAATGTGGGCGAGCTCGTGCGCGAGGACGGCATCGAGATCATCCATTGTGAGGGGCGGCGGGATGTTTTCAAGAAAATCGGACGGCAGGAGCAGAAGGCCGCGGCGGAGACCGACTGTAACCGGGCCAATAACCGGGCCAATTGCGCGTGGCGAGGCGGCGATCTCCGGCGGCGGGGTGGTGATTCCGAAGCGATGGCAGTATTGGGACCAGCGAAGTGCGGTATTGCCGGTGAGGGTGAGGCGGGTTGCGCTGCGGGCGAGAGTGCGGGTCTCAAAGAGGCCCCAAACGATCCGGCCGGCGAAGTACAGGAGAGAGCAGCCGTAGGCGAGGGCGATGACGGCTTCAAAAGCGAACGGAAGCCGGAGAGTGCTGCCGGCGGTGGTGGCGGGGCCGAAGACGACATGAATTCCGCCGACCCTGCCAGCGCCGGTGGCGGGGATGAAGCTGAGCAGCGCGTACCAGAGAGTGTCAAGCCGGAGGCTGCAGGCGGGCAGCGCGATCTGGAGCAGAAGTGCGCCGACCCAGACGCGATGCTCGACGCGTGGGTTGCTGCGGCGCAGCATACGGGCGGCGACCCATGCGGCGGCGTAGACGAGTGGAATTTGCCACAGTGCGTTGCACAAATAAGACAGCAGCCACGGCAATACGGGAGAGGACGCGAGCGCGTTCACGCGCGGCCGCCTTTCTTCACATCCTCCTGCAAGGCGTCTTCTTCCTGGCCTTCCTCTCGGACGCGACGGCTGAGCTCGGCGATGCGTTTGGGGTCGATCTGACGGGACTTGATGAGACTCATGACCAGTTCGTCGGCCGAGCCGCCGAACATGCGATCGACTAAGTCGCGCACGGCGTGGCGCGATGCTCTGGCTTCGGTTACGGTGGCGCTGTAGACGTAGGCGCGACCGCGCAGCTTGCGCTTGAGTTTGCCCTTGCGCTCGAGGATGTTGAGCATGGTCTGCACCGTGGTGTAGGCGAGCTTTTGCTCGAGCCCTTCCTGCACATCTTTCACGCTGCAGGCGCCTTTCACGTTGGCGCCCAGCTTCCAGATGACCTGCATGATCTGGAGCTCTAGCTTGGTGAGTGCGGTTTTTTCGCGGTGTCCTATGAGGAGTTCTCCTAAGTGGTTAGGAGATTAGGCCGATGGTGTGGGGATTGTCAACTAAGTTCTTAGGACTGCTGGCCGCACCGCGGATGTGCCGGCAATGCAAGTAGATAGAGTTCGCCTATATATCATCGAGCGGATTCTTGAACACAAATGAATTCCGCCTGATGTCTTTTCAACCGGTCGCTGCCGGCCGGCCCCGGGGAGTTTATTGTTAGGAAACATGGATCGTGCCATCACCACGCGGGCCTACGTTGTCGCATGGCTGTTGTGCGCGGTGTTGACCGGCCTAGCAATTCACTCGCCCCATTGCGATCGGTGTGATAGACCGTACTTTTTGACCTCTTCTTTGGCGCAACAACCTCTTGCCACCCATCCGCTACCTTCTGTGCCGGACACTTGTAACGGCATCTGCTGGTGCTGTGGCTTTCACTGGCTTCCGAATACAAGTCCAGTTCTGAATTTGGCAAACAATGTGACCATCGGTGTTTGGCCGGAACCGGTTTCACTTGTGCTCGCGCCGCGCCTACCCATATTTCGACCTCCCCGCACAGCTATCTCCTCCTAAGTGGCCATTCCATGCCCTGGCATGGATGTTGAAGCGCCCAACCAGCTCTCGAGGTATCTATGCGTTGCTACGTG
The DNA here is from genome assembly GCA_030838385.1 of Acidobacteriaceae bacterium. Classification (GTDB taxonomy): domain Bacteria; phylum Acidobacteriota; class Terriglobia; order Terriglobales; family Acidobacteriaceae; genus KBS-83. The sequence continues at coordinate 4,240 of JAUTWX010000523.1, read as the reverse complement.
TTCACGCTCGCCGGTGCGTGCCTGTTTCTGTCTTTTTGTCTTACTGCCCATGGGCAGAGCTCTTCGAAGATGTCCTCCGTCAATACGCAAGAGACTAGGCAGGACAAAGATCCAATAGCCATCCTTGAGGTTGGCGCAGCAACAAGCTGGAATTTCAGCGGAGGCGCAGCGACGTTTGCGCCGAATCTTGCAGCAGAGGCGACGCCTATAGACAACTGGCTGGAGCTTGAGATAGGCGTGTCGCCCTTCTACATGCGTACGTCAGCGGAATGGGACACTGACCTGCTTGTCAAGAAACCGTGGACTATATCGCGGAAGTCAGAGTTCATGCTGGGCGTCGGCCCCGAATGGGTCCACCTTAAGCAGAAAGGGAAAGTGAGCAATTCCATCGCCGGGGAGGTGGCCGCAGACCTTATGTGCTGGCCAAGCGGCAAACACCACTTCGGGTGGTTCCTCGAACCGGTGTACGACTACAGCTTTGCCAGAGGCCACCAGCAATCCATAGGCATGAGCGCCGGTTTGCTGATTGGCATTCCATGATCGTCGCGAGTGGTGATGGGGACGAACGCATCAGGCGCGGGCGGCTAGCTTCAATGTAGCGGCGACGGAGGGGTTGACCGTGGAGGTGGCTTGCTTCTTCTCGAAGGAGATGCACTCCTGCTCCAGTTCGCCGGCGACTTCGCGGGAGTAGAGGAGGAAGTGGTGCGCCGATAAGAGAACCATGAAGCCGAGCCAGAGCTTTGCGGGCTGGCGCGCGTATCGGCGGATGAGCTGCGAAAGGAAGCTCCAGTATTCGCGCTTGTACGGCGAACGAACTCCCTGCCGCCACATGGACGCTGCGAGCACGCGCAGGTTGTAGGTCATGGGCAGCGTTGGCGGAACTTGGGAGGCGCGCGGCTGCCAGACTTCGAGCGAGCGGAGCGCACGGGCGAAGAATGGCTGCGCTTCGTAGAGGCCGGCGAGCAGCGTGCTGAGGCCGCGCAGCAGGACGGGCACGGGGAGGACGGTGTCGAAATTCGGCGGACTGAAGTTGGTGAGGGCTTCGCTGTCTTCGTGCAGGCGGCCTTCGCGCTTCATGCGGTCGTAGAGCGCGGTGGTGGGGGGCGCCTGCAGGACGCCGGCCATGGCCCAGGTGATGTTGGTGAGCTCGATGAACTCGCGCTGACGCTCGAAGATGGTGGCGTCATCGGAATCGAAGCCGACGATGAAGCCGGCGAGCACCCAGAGGCCCGCCTCCTGAATGATGCGGACCTGCTTCACGTTGTCGCCGCTGCGCAGGTTCTGGAACTTGCGGGATTCCTTCAGCGCTTCGGACGACGGCGTCTCGATGCCGATGAAGACGTACATGAAGTTGGCTTCGACCATGGCGTTGAGCAGCTCGGGCTGGTCGGCAAGGTTGAGCGAGGCTTCGGTATAGAAGGAGAAGGGGTGATGGTGCTCCACCTGCCACTTGGCGAGCTCGCGGGAGAGCGCAAGCGCCTTGTGAAGATTGCCGATGAAGTTGTCATCGACGATGAAGACCTCATTGCGCCAGCCGATGGCGCGCAGAGTATCGAGCTCGGCGATGATCTGCGCCGGCGTCTTGGCGCGGGGCTTGCGGCCGTAGATGGTGATGATGTCGCAGAACTCGCATTGGAAGGGGCAGCCGCGAGAGAACTGCACCGGCATGGAGGTGTACTTGTCCAGGCGCAGCAGGTCGTAGCGGGGCACGGGGCTGGTGGTCATATCCGGCTTGTCGACGATGCGATAGAGGCGCTGCGCGGTTCCCTGCTCCAAGGCGGTCGCGATCGAGGCGAAGGCCTCCTCGGCCTCACCCACCATGACGTGGTCGGCAAACTGGAGGGCGCCATCAGGATCGCTGCTGGCCCAGGGTCCGCCAACGAAGGTGCGGCGGCCAAGCGCTTTCGCGCGGACGAGGATGTCGCGGGCATGGAAGCGCTGCGCGTGCATGGCGCTGATCATGACCAGGTCAGCCCAGAGCAGATCTTCGTCGCGGATCTCCTGGAAGGACTGGTCCATGAGGCGGATCTTCCACGAAGGAGGACAGAGCGCGGCCACTGTGATGAGGCCCAGTGGCGGCGTCATGGCGGCTTCGGGAAGCATCTCGAGGACGCCTTCAAAGCCCCAGAAGGAGGACGGGAAGCGCGGCCAGATCATGAGGACGTTGATATTGCTGCCGAGCGGCGGAAGAGGCGGCTCAGCGGCGGCGACGATCGGATTCGGGGGCAGACCTGCGGACAGTTGCTCGTGCATTTAGGACGTTCTCCGAACGAGCGGATCGTAACTGTCTGATGACTGGAAAAAGCCCGCCGATTCAGATGTCACTATAATCCCTCGTGTCTAGCGGCTGCATAACAGAGCGCAGAAATCGGGTTTGATGCGCCAAGCTTATCGAGCACACTGCAGGTCCTTCGACTACGCCCGCGGCGGAAACCGCCACAGGCTCCACTCAGGATGACACCCTCAAACAAATCTCCAACTCCTTTACCAAGGTTTATATATCGATACGCCCTAACCCTGTGTGTCGGGCAGGTCGCGGTCGGTTAGTTCGGTGATGGCGGCGAGCTGCTCGGCGTGCTCCGTGCGGATGGTGCCGCGGGTGAAGCGCCAGCTCCAGTTGTCGCCCGTGGCCGCGGGGGTGTTCATGCGGGCTTCGGAGCCGAGCGAGAGGATGTCCTGCAGGGGGAAGATGCAGATGTCGGCCACGGATTCGGCGGCGGCGCGGATGAGCGGCCAGACGATGGGCTGATCGTCTGTAGTGCCGGTGTAGATGCGGACGGCTGCGCGCTCGCGGGGGTTGGCACCGGTGGCCCACCAGCCGGCGGTGGTGTCGTTGTCGTGGGTGCCGGTGTAGACGACGGTGTTGGGCTCGTAGCGATGCGGAAGGTAATTATGGGCGCCGCGGTCGTTGAAGCCGAACTGCAGGATGCGCATGCCGGGCATGTCGAACTGATGGCGAAGCTGATCGACTTCCGGCGTGATGAGACCGAGGTCTTCCGCGACGAAGGGGATGGGGCCGAGGGCTTCGACGAGGCGCGCGAAGAGCTGCGCGCCGGGACATTTGACCCACTCGCCGTGGATGGCGGTCTCCTCTTCGGCGGGGATGGCCCAATAGGCTTCGAAGCCGCGGAAATGGTCGAGGCGGATGATGTCGTACAGGGCGTGGGCGCGGCGGATGCGATCGACCCACCAGTCGCAGTTGCGTTGAAGCAGCACATCCCAGCGATAGAGCGGATTGCCCCAGCGCTGGCCGGTCACGCTGAAGTAATCGGGCGGGACGCCGGAGACGCGGATGGGGGAGAGATCTTCGTGGAGCTCGAAGAGATCGGGGTGGGTCCAGACATCGGAACTGTCGAAGGAGACGAAGATGGCGACGTCGCCAATAAAGCGGATGCCACGCTCACAGCAGTAGTCGCGGAGGGCCTGCCATTGCTGGTCGAAGGCGAACTGGATGACGCGCTCGATTTCGAGCTGCGCAGTGAGGTTGGTGCGGAGTTGCGCGATTGTGTCGGGGCGGCGGTGCGCGATCTCTTGCGGCCAGGTGATCCAGGCAGCGGAGGCGTACTGGCTGCGGAGGACGTTGAAGAGGACGAAGTCTTCGAGCCAGAAGTTGTTTTCCTGGCGGTATTTTTCGAAGGCCTGCCATTGGGCTGGCGTGTGGCTCGCGAGGAAACGGGTGGCGGCCTGCTCGAGCAGCGGCATTTTGGCGGCGCGGACCTGCTCGAAGTTGACGCGGGTGGGATGGGTGCCGGTGGCGGTGACGTATTGCGCTAACTCGGATGGGGTGAGCCAGCCCCATTCGACGAGCACTTCGAGCGAGATGAGCAGCGGGTTGCCGGCGAAGGCGGAGATGGAGGAGTAGGGCGAGGAGCCGTAGCCGACGGGGTTGAGCGGGAGCACCTGCCAGAGACGTTGTTTAGAGGCGGCGAGGAAGTCGGCAAAGGCGAAGGCAGCGGGGCCGAGGTCGCCGATACCGCCTGCGGAGTCGAGCGAAGAGATGTGGAGGAGAAGGCCGGAGGAGCGATCGAGAGGCATTCGGGGACTGGCCGTCCAGGCAAAGGCGCCCTTGGCGCGTTGTGTGGGGGCGGCTCCCTTTGGTCGCCGCCGTTTGGTTTGATTGCTTAGCGGATGATTGTTTCTACGTGATTCTCTACGTGATTCTATGATGCATTCGCGGGCCCGGATATCGGTGGTGCTTCACAAAAGCAGATCTCACCACTTCGCCGTTCGAGATGGCGAG
>JAUTWX010000282.1 GCA_030838385.1 Acidobacteriaceae bacterium | reverse complement strand
CTAGTCTATCGCAGTAGGGTATACTTTCCTTACAGTAAAGAGGACTGGTAAAGATGCCGCCATCCAGCACACTCAGCAGCAAAGGGCAGATCACCGTTCCGCTTGAAATCCGCCGCCGTCTCGGCCTGAAGGAGGGCGACCGTGTCGAGTTCCTCGTGGATGACGGGCGTACGATCCTCCGTCCTGCCCGCAGTGCGAATAATCCCTTCGAGAAATACATTGGAGCGGCGGCGCCCGCCTTCCGCAGCAAGCGCGAGATCAATGCGTGGGTGCGTGATCTGCGCGATGAGGAGTAGTCGCTGGAATGCGGACAGCGATTGACACAAATATCCTCTCGGCCATTCTTTCAAATGAGCCAACCGCTGCCTCTATCGCCCAACAACTTAGCGTTGCACGAGGCGACGGAGCGCTGTTGCTCGCTCCCGCTGTGTATAGCGAACTTCTTGCCCATCCAAACGTAAGCGAGTCCCTGCTGAATCGCTTCCTCGAAGACACCGGCATCGCTGTCGATTTCCTGCTCAGCGAGGAAATATGGGTTGAGGCTGGAAGACGATTTGCGCGATACGCGCGCCGCCGACACCGATCAGGCCACGGTCAACCCAAGCGCCTGCTGGCAGACTTCATTATCGGAGCACATGCTTTACTGCAGGCCGACCGATTGGTGACCCTCGATTCGGCTCGATTCAAGCAAGACTTCCCGGAGCTGAAGCTACTGTAGGCCCAATCGCGCCACAGAAAGAGAAAGGCCCGCACCATACTGGCTGCGGGCCTTTCCCGGTGATCTGTTGGAGTTGACCTGAGGCGTGCACGCTTCTCGATTTCACCCGCCTGCCTCCCAATCTGGCAGACGCGGGCTATGAAGTGGGCCTCAGCGAAGAACGTTCTGTATTCGCTAGGTCTAGAGCATGTACGCCCTAAGCCTCAGTCACCTCACGTACTGTGATCGAACAACTACCGTCAGAAGTTTTCATTCGCTGGATCATCCTCCTTTCCCGTGTATTTCCAACTTATCGCCGGACCGCGCAGCAGGTCAAGAGCCGGCAATTGAACCGCGTGAAAAATGACGATGCACCGCAGCGCATCATGATCGCGTTCGTCTAAGGAATGGCCGCTATATCCTTGGCCTGCACGCGAAGTCCACTCCCGTTTGAGGCAGCATGACACGCATCTTCAAGCTCCTGTTCACAAGAAGCAACCGCGCAGCCAACCTAACTATCGTGCTGCTACTCTCCTTCGGACTCGCTGCCGCCACACTGCTCTCCGCCGCGCTCGATCGTTTCCTGCTCCATCCCCTCGACGTGCCGCATCCGGAAACGCTCGTGCGCGTCGTCGAGCGCCATCCTCCTGTTACCAATTCCGAATGGTTTCCGTACAACATGTACGAGGCAATGCGCCCCATGCACACGCTGCACGAGGTCGCCGTCGAGGGCAGCATCGACGCCGCAGTCTCCTTGCACAACGGCACGCACGACGACGTCCGGCCCATCCTCGCCGAGATGGTCTCCGGCAACTACTTCTCCATGCTCGGCGCAACAGCCGCCGCGGGACGCACCTTCGGCCCTGCAGACGAGCGCCCCAGCGCCGCCGGCGTGCCGGTCGTCCTGAGCCATCGCTTCTGGACCCGAGCCTTCGCTAACTCGCCCACCATCCTGAGTTCGACGCTCATCATCCAGGGCAGGCCATTCGTGATCGTCGGCATCATGCCGAAGAGCTTCTTCGGAACCCGCATCGACGAGAGCCCGGACGTGTGGCTGCCCGTTAGCGCGCAGCCGCTGCTCTCCAGCAAATCCCTCACCGATCCCGACCCCGACCGCCACTTCGCCATCCTTGCCTGCCTGCAATCCGGCGTCACGCTGGCGCAGGCGCAGCAGGAGTTCGCCGGCATCTATCGCGCCATCCATATGCACGACGACGTCAACGACACGCGAATGCAGGGCTCGCTCGTGCCGGCCGCCGAGGGCAGTTTCGCGCTGCGCGATTCCTTCCGACACGCGCTCACGCTGCTGCTGTGGGGACTGGCCGCGCTCCTGCTCATGATGTGCGCCAATGTCGGCGGTCTGCTGCTGGCGCGCGCCGCACGCCGCGAGCGCGACACCGCAGTCCGCATCGCACTCGGCGCCAGCCGCACCCGCCTGCTGATGCACGCATTGTTCGAATCCGCCGCACTTGGCCTCGCCGGGGGCTGCGGTGGAATCGCGCTTGCCTTCCTTGGCGCGCCATTGTTCTCCCGGCTGCTGCCTCTCGGGTCGAACGCAGACCCCGTCTCGCTCGCACCGAACCTCATCATCGCGCTGGTCGCCTTTGGGCTGGCTCTGTCGCTCAGCATTCTCTTCGGAGCAGTTCCCGCATGGCTCGCCTCGCGCGCGATGCCCCAGCACGCATTGCGGCGCGGCGCCTCCACCAGCCGCTCCAGCACACTCAGCCGCGCTCTGCTCGCTCTCCAGACTGCCCTCACACTCGTGCTGCTCGTCGAAACCGGCCTCATGCTGCGCACCTTCTCCGCACTGCGCCACACCGATCCCGGCTTCGATGTGGATCATCTGGTCAGCTTCTCGCTCGTTCCCGAGATCGCCGGCCCCAACGCGCATATCGCGTCCACGTTTTCTCGGGATCTTCCCCCCGATTTTTCCCAAGACCTGCTCCAGCGAGTCCAGCAGTTGCCCGGCGTCCGCAGCGCGAGCCTCGCCGGCGCAGCACTCATGAACCGCATCGGCTTGAAGACCTCCGTTGCCATGCCCGGCCAGAACATCGTTGGAAGCGCCTTTCTCAATACCAGCCTCAACAAGGTCTCCAGCAACTTCTTTGAGACGATGAGCATGCCCATCCTGAACGGCCGTGGCTTCACGGCAACAGATGCGGACACACAGAGCCCTGGGCCTGTCGTCATCAACGAGGCCTTCGCGCGCACCTTCTTCCCCGGCCAGAACCCCATCGGCAAAACCTTCGGCAACAGCCGCCGCACCGGCGAGACAGCAAAAGCCGACAATCGTGTAGTCGGCATCGTAGGCGACTCAAAATACCGCTCGCTCCGCGAGCCGCTGTTGCCCATCTTCTACTCGCCCATGGAACTGCGCACCTATGAAGGAACCCAGTACCTCTACGTGCGCACGCAAGGGCCGCCCGAGCAGATCATCAGCGCCGTCCGCAACACACTCGCGCAACTCGATCCGCGTCTGCCCTTCTCCGAGATCGTCACCATGCAGGAGCAGGTCTCCGAATCTCTCTGGCAGGAGCGCCTGCTCGCCGTCCTCGCTGCAGTCTTCTCCATCGTCTCCATCCTGATGGCGGCCACCGGTCTCTACGGCCTCCTCACCTACGACGCCAGCCAGCGCACACGCGAATTCGGCATCCGCATCGCCGTCGGCGCGCAACGCAGTTCCGTCGCTTCCCTTCTGCTGCGGGATCTCGTGCGCATCGTGTTGCCCGGTGCGGCGGCAGGTGTGCTGCTGTGCGTTCTTCTCAGCCGGCTCGTGGCTTCGGCGCTCTATGGCGTTCGCCCTTCGGACCCCGTCTCCTTCAGCGCAGCGCTGCTTGCGGTCTGCGCCATCGCCGCGGCGGCAAGCAGTCTGCCCGTCCGGCGCACGCTTCGCATCGACCCCGCCACCGTCCTGCGCGACGAGTAGAGTCCTCACGCCAGCGCGTGAAAATATTCCTCGCGCTCCACTACATCCAGCGGCCTGCCGAACAGCTCGCCCAGCCGCTCCGCCGTCAGCAGCTCCCGTTTCGCGCCATCGCCCACGATGCGCCCCTCGCGCATCAGGATGACGCGATCGATCTCCGGCAGCACATCCGGCAGATGATGCGTCACCAGCAGCAGACCGGTTCCCTGCTGCGCCAGCCGTCGCAGCGTTTCCCGCAGCTCACGTTGCGCGCGCAGATCCAGCGCATTTGACGGCTCATCCAGCAGCAGCATCTCCGGCCGGTGCACCAGCGCGCGCGCAATCATGATGCGCCGCGTCTCACCGGCAGACATCTCGCCCACCGGCTTCGCAGCCAGATAGGTCGCCTCCATCAATTCCAGCGCTTCGGTTGCGCGCTCGCGCATCTCCGCCGTTACCACCAGGTGCGGCCACAGCGTCGAGCTGGCAAAAAATCCCGACACCACGGCGTCGCGCCCCGGCGTGTGTGCCGTGCTCGGCCCCGGCAGATCGGCAGAGACCACACCCAGCCGCTTGCGCAGCTCCTCCACCGCCCAGCGCTCACGTCCGAATATCCGCACCATCGATCCCTCGCGCGCCAGCGGATAGCACTCGCACGTCAGCACCTTGATCAGACTCGACTTGCCGCAACCGTTCGGCCCTAAGATCACCGCATGCTCGCCGCGCTTGATCGCCAAGTCGATCCCATGCAGCACCACTGCCTCGCCGCGCGCCACGTGCGCATCGCGCAGCTCCGCAAACCACTCCGTTGCTTCGTTTATCAGTGTCTCCATCCTTGCTCGCTTCTGCTTCTCAGTTGTTAGAGTAAAAGCTTCATGGACACAACCTCCTCCCTGCCCCGTGGATTTCTCTGGGGAGCCGTGCGCGCCGGCATCAAGCCCAGTGGCCGCGCCGATCTCTCCGCCATCGTCGCGCCCCATACAGCCACCGCCGCCGCGCTCTACACCACCAACAAAATCCAGGCCGCGCCGCTGCTCATCGACCGCCGCCATCTCGCCGCCAACGGCGGCCGCGTCCATACCGTCCTCATCAACGCCGGCAACGCCAACTGCGCTACCGGTGAGGCCGGCATCACCGCTGCTGAGGAGTGCTGTGAGGCTGCCGCAGAAGCCTTCAGATGCGCACCGCAGGCGGTCTTTCCCTCATCCACCGGCATCATCGGCGTGCCGTTGCCTGTCGAAAAAGTCCGCGCCGCTCTTCCCGCCCTCCGCGCTGCCGTCGGAGACGCAGCAGAGTACTTCGCGAGCGTCGCGGCCGCGATCATGACCACCGACACTCGCCCCAAGACGGCGCACGCCAACGTCCACATGGACGGCAAGCAGGTCCGGATCGCGGGCATCGCCAAGGGCGCAGGCATGATCCATCCGCAACTCGCCGCGCCGCATGCCACCATGCTCGTCTATCTCTGCACCGACGCCGCGGCTGAACCGCCGCTTCTGCAAAAGCTGCTCACCGCCGCGGCGGAGACCAGCTTCAACCGCATCTCCATCGACGGCGACACCTCCACCAACGACACAGTGCTGCTGCTGGCCAGCGGGGCATCCGGCGCGACGCTCAGCGACAGCAACTCCAGTCCGTTCGCCGAAGCGCTCAGCGAGGTCTGCACTTCACTGGCAAAGCAGATCGTCGCCGACGCCGAGGGTGCCACCCATCTCGTCGAGCTCAACATTCGCGGCGCCGCCTCCGATGCCGACGCGCTGCGCATCGCCAAAGCCATCGCGCACTCGCCCCTGGTCAAGACCGCCTGGGCCGGCAGCGATCCCAACTGGGGCCGGCTGATCGCTGCCGCCGGCTATTCCGGCGCTGAGGTCGATCCCGCTCGTATCACGATCCGTCTCGGTGATCTCGTTATCTGCGAGCGGGGCGGCCGGTCTGCCAACTTCGACGAAGCAGCCGCGCATCGCTACCTCACTCAGCCCGAGTTTGCTGTCGACATCGACCTCGGACTCGGCGAGGGCGCCTGCCGCTTCTGGACCTGTGACCTCACCCGCGAGTACGTCTCCATCAACGCCGATTACTCGACTTGAAGTCGCGGCTGCGAATGCTCGGGCATACTCCGGCGCGCACGCATTCATATGCCTTCGCCGGCCTGCAACGAAAGTAGTGCATGGTGTGCAACCGTCGATAAACACTGCATGAATCGCGCATGCGGCTCCCTTGTGCACAGGCTTATGCACACTTCTGTTGAAAAGCACTCGTTGCACATCGCGGCGAGCTGTGACACTCTGGCGCACGCCTCCTCGCTCCGTCATTTTCCGTTCTGTCTGGATCACGCTGCGCCATTCCCGGGCCACAGCCTCGGCAATCTCCGCACTGCCGGAAGTGCTTTACAATCGATGCGACCGCCTTATTCGCTTCCCCACTCCAAGGATCATTGCTGAAGATGCCAAGAAGGCCCGGCGCGGCCCCTGCCGCCACACCTCACCCCCTTATCTCGAACGAACGGATCCAGCACCTCTACGTCACCCTGCTTCGCACCAAGCTGCTACGCCAACGCAATCGCCTTAGGGAGGCCGCAGTACCGCTCGTCGCTCGCGAAGCAATCGTTACCGGCACTGTGACACATCTCGAAGATGGCGACGCCGTGATGCCGCTTGCCGGCGACCGCCTCGCCGCCCTCGCGCGCGGCCACGCGCTCCGCCACGTGCTCGCGGGAGCCCCGCTTCCCGGCGTCCTCGCGTCCGTGCCTACCGCCGAAGCCCGCTTCGCCATCGCCACCGGCTACGCCCTGGCGCAGCAAGGCACAAAGCACGTCGCCCTCGCCTTCAGCGGACCAGCCATTTCCTCGCTCGACGCTCTGCGCCCCTCGCTGGCTTACGCCGCCGCGCATAAACTGGGCATCGTCTTCGTGATCGAGACCGCTGCCGATGCAGACCTCAGCAGCGCACGCAACACCCAGCCGCTCGGCCTCTACGGCATTCCTGTCGACGGCAACGATGTCGTCGCGGTCTACCGCGTGGCGCAGGAGGCGATCCTGCGGGCCCGCCGCGGCGTCGGTCCTACCTTGATCGACTGCAAGCCATGGCCGCTGGACGGCCCCGCCGATCCCGTGCGCCGTCTCGAGCAGGCGCTCGAGCGCCGTGGCCTGCCGATCGCCGAATTAAAAGAGCGCACTCTCGCCGCGTTCAAGAGAGAGCTCAGCGCGGCAACTCGCAAGCGCCGCTAGTGTGATGAGTCGTTGCTTACTCGCACAAGCTTGTCATCCTGAACGTAACCGAAGGTGGAGTGAAGGATCTGCTGTTCCTTCCGTTACGAAACGGCGCGAAGCGCCGCTCAGCCAAGCGCACGCTGCGCGATCGCTGGCTCCCCATCCTAGCGCCGCGGCGCTCTACAGCTTCAAACGGAGATCCGCTCCGCTCATCTCCGCCGGCTGTTCCAAACCGAGCATCGCCAGCACCGTTGGCGAGATGTCGCGCAGCGAACTGCCTTCGCGCAGCCGGTACTTGGCCGCATCCTCGCTCACCAACACAAACGGCACCGGATTCGTCGTATGTGCGGTGTGCGGCCCTCCGCTGACCGGATCGACCAGCAGCTCGGCATTGCCATGGTCCGCGGTGATCAGCATCGAACCCCCGGCGTGCCGCAGCGCCGCATAGAGCTGCCCCAGGCACGCGTCCACCGTCTCCACCCCGCGGATGGTCGGCTCCAGCTTGCCCGAGTGCCCCACCATGTCCGCGTTCGCGAAGTTCACCACGATCAGTTGGAACGCCGTATCTGCCACTGCTTTGGTGACGAGATCCGCGATGCCCAGCGCACTCATCTCCGGCGCCAGATCGTACGTTGCCACCTTCTGCGACGGCACCATCTGCCGGTCTTCACCAGGAAATTCCTTCTCGATGCCGCCGTTGAAGAAGTAGGTCACGTGCGCGTACTTCTCCGTCTCCGCCACCCGCAGGTTACGCAGTTGCGCGTTGGCAAGGCGGTTTGCCAGCAAGTTTTCCATCGATTCCGGCAGCAGGATCATCGGCAGCTTGAACTGCTTGTCGTACTGCGTCATCGACAGGTAATGCAGGTTCTTCGGCACCTCGAAGCGCGGAATCGTCTTGTCCAGGTCTTCCGCGCCGGGCAGCTCGCGCCCGCCCTGCACGGTGATTCCGCTCTCGCACGCCAACACCCGCGTGATCTGCCGCACCCGGTCCGCGCGATAGTTGAAGCAGATGCAGACATCCTCATCGCGCACTCGCGCCACCGGCTTGCCCGTCGCATCCGCCACGACGAAAGGGACGACGAACTCGTCCGTCACGCCCTGGCTGTAACTCTCCTTCACGCGCGCAATCGCATCGCCGTGCGCCCCTGCTTCGGCTGTGCCTTTCACCATTGCATCGAAGGTCAGGCGCTCGCGCTCCCAACGGCGATCACGATCCATTGCGTAGTAGCGCCCGCTCACCGTCGCCAGCCGCCCCACGCCGATCTCGTCCATCGCGCGCTCCAGCGTCTGCAGATAGCCCGCGCCACTCGTCGGTAGCGTGTCGCGGCCATCCAGGAACGCATGCACGTACACACGCTCGGCACCCCGCATCTTGGCTGTACGCAGCAGCGCATAGAGATGCTTCTGCTGCGAGTGCACGCCGCCATCCGATAGCAGTCCCAGCAGATGCAGTTGCCTCCGACTCTCGCATGCGCGATCGATCGCGCGCACAATCTCCGGGTGCTCGTAGAAGCTGCCGTCCGCGATCATCGCATCGATGCGTGTGATGTCCATCGACACCACGCGTCCTGCGCCAATATTCAGGTGCCCGACTTCGCTGTTGCCCATCTGCCCATCCGGCAGCCCGACAAAGTGATCCGAAGCATGCAGCAATGTGTTGGGAAACTCGCGCAGCAGCCGGTCGTAATTCGGTTTTCGCGCCTGGGCAATTGCGTTTGCGTCACGTTCCGGGCGATATCCCCACCCGTCCAGAATGGCCAGCACCAGCGGTTTTCGCATCGACGTTCTCATCTATCCTCGAGAGTCAATGCTATAAGAACCCGGCCCGTTCTGTGGTGTGGGGCCGCGTTGTACCTGTTGCCCCGGCTGCGTGATTAGCGGGAATCAACCTGCGCCTGTGCCTGAACAT
>JAUTWX010000477.1 GCA_030838385.1 Acidobacteriaceae bacterium | reverse complement strand
CAAAACTCAGAATCAGCTCCTTTGCGATCAGCCGCCGCACCAGCCGCTCTGCGTCCTTGAAGTCATGCTTGCGCCCTCGCGGAGCACGGTTGGAGAATGCCTGCGCCAGGTGCAAGCACATATGCGGTTCCAACTCCAGCCACACCGATCGCCAGTACTGCGCCGTCGATTCCATCACCGCTTCTTCGACGCCTTGCTCCGCTCCTGCAGCCACGTCGATAAGCGGCGCAACTCACTCGGCATGGTGGCAAATCGCCGCCGCTCCAGCTTCGACTCCGGCGTGCGCGCATCCATGCCCGCACCGCAGAACGGATAGAACGGGACATTCTTGCGCGAGTCGTGGCTGAGCCATCGAGCAGAAGAGAGGAAATCCTCTCCGACATAACGGGGAACGCGGCTCTCAAGCACAAGGTATTTCGGAGACTTGAGAACGAAGGTCTTCTGAAAGCGAATGGTGCTGGAGTCAGAGGTGCGCCGTTACATTATGACGCAGTCATCCCCGTGGAGGGCATGGCGTCCAGTGACAAAGGTGCCAATCACGAGTGCAGCCCAGTCGAGGGTGCAGCACTCTCTGTTTCGAATGGTTTGGAACGATAACTAAGAAAGAGGTGATGTGATGAATGCGATGCTTCAAGCTCGTCGTGAAGGCAAGACAACGGATTGAGGCGGAAAACCGGAAGGGCGGGGCGGATGAGCCGTCCGCGTGCCCATTCAGAAATAGAATCGAGCGTCTTCTCGGCGAAGAGGTGCTTACAGCGATAGGTCCTGTGAAGTTCGAGACGATGGGGAAGATTTTTCTCTTTACATTCCTTTTTATAGGACTGGCCGACTCATGAGGATTGATCGACGAAGATTCGCCAGGGTCGGCTGGTAACGGTTTAGCCGCGCAAAATGGCGGTGAGGTAGGCCGTAAGGATGACCTTGTAATCGGCGACGACGGTGGGCTGGTCCTGAGGGGCGGACTCGGCGAACAGGCGGGTCATGCCGCTGACGGTCTGGACGACCACGTTAGCGCTCAGGAAGGCGCGTCGTTCGGTGAGCGCGGGGTTTTTGGCGCGGAAGGCGTTGGCGATGGCGAGGCGGAGAGTGCGGCGACTGGCGGGGTCGCGGCGGAGACGGACAGGGGCTGTCTGCAGGGCCAGGTAGAAGGGGTGTTGGCGGACGACGCGGAGCATGGTTTCGATGAAGATGTCGGCGAACTTCCGTGGGGTGAGGCCCGGGGCCTGCGCGGTGAGGAGCTTCCACTCGGCTTCGACGGCGAGGCCGTACTGCTGGACGAGCGCGAGGACGATGGAGTTCTTGTCGGGGAAGTAGTGGTAGAGGCCACCGATCGAGGTGTTGCTTCGAGCGGCGATGGCAGTCATGGTGGTGGCCTCATAGCCAACCTCGGCGAAGAGGTTGCCGGCGACGTCGAGGATGGTGGCGAGCGTGCGCTCGGAGCGCTCCTGCTGCGGGGGCCGACGGACGGCTTTGGCGGGCGCGGCCTTTTTCGGATTTGACGAAACCGAGAACATCCTCGTATTCTACCCGAGAAGGGAAACCGAGGATGCATTCTGTTTATGGAAAGAGGAGAGAGGATGAGTGATCTGCAGCTGGATGCAAAGAAGACGGCCCTGGTAGTGATTGATTTGCAGAAGGGCGTTGTGGGACGGCCGATTGTGCCGCACACGGCGTCGGATATCGTGGAGCGTTCCGGCCGGTTGGCGAAGGCGATGCGCGAGAAAGGTGGCACGGTGGTGTATGTGCGGGTGGACTTCAATGACTTCCTGCGGCTGCCGGTCGATCAGCCGCCTGCAATTCCAGATGGACCGCTGCCGGCGGAGCTTTCGGAGATTGTGCCGGAGGCAGGGATGCTCCCCGGCGATGCGCTGGTGACGAAGCGGCACCACGGTGCGTTTGCGCGCACTGAGTTGGAGAGCCTGTTGAAGGCGCATGGCGTGGAGACCGTCGTGATCTGCGGCGTTTCCACCAGCGTAGGTGTGGAGTCGACGGCGCGGCAGGGAACGGGGCTGGGCTTCGCATTCGTTGTGGTGGAGGATGCCTGCGGTGCGATGGCGGTGGAGGAGCATGCGTACGCGGTGACGATAATTTTTCCGCGGCTGGCAAAGGTGCGCTCAACGGATGAGGTAATCGCAGCACTTGCTTAAGACCGAGCCCATGACGAAGGGCACAGCGGAAACGCTGCCGGCGGGCATCTGGAAGATTGTGACAGTAGCGATCCTCGGATCGTTTCTGTCACAACTGGACGCGACGGTGGTGAATGTGTCGCTGCCGACGCTGGCGGTGGAGCTGCACAGCACGCTTTCGACAATCCAGTGGGTGACAAGCGGATACATGCTGGCGCTGGCGCTGATGCTGCCGATGAATGGCTGGCTGGTGGACCGGGTCGGCGCCAGGAGGTTGTACCTGTGGTGCTTTGCGACGTTTACGATGTCCTCGGCGCTGTGCGGGGCGGCGTGGTCGGCGGAGTCGCTGGTCGGGTGTCGTGTGCTGCAGGGTATGAGCGGCGGTCTGCTGGCGCCGATGACGCAGATGATGATTGCGCGCGCGGCGGGCAAGCACATGGCGCGTGTGTTGGGCTATGCGGCACTGCCGATACTGCTAGGTCCGATTTTGGGACCGGTGCTAGCCGGGACGATTCTGCAATTTGCGTCGTGGCGTTGGCTATTCCTGGTGAACGTGCCGGTGTGCCTAGCGGGGATCGTGATGGCGGCGTTGTTTCTGCCAGATGATAGCGGCGAGCGCAGGGTGCGTGCTTTCGATTGCGTGGGGTTTGCGCTGCTGTCGCCCGGGCTTGTGCTGTTTCTGCCGGAAGAATCTTCCAACCCGGTCCATATTTGAGTGCCAATTGCGAAGTGCTCCATCGATCAATGCATTTTCGGTTGCCATATTCTAGATAGCCTTTCTTCGTGAGGGGTGTCGTGAACCATCAGTTGTTGAGTGGAGCGCGTTGCCAAACGAGAAACATCATCACCTTTTGACCACCAGACTGAACTGGACCTTCGGTACTGAGTCGCAACGTGTTTCTCTCCAGGTGAGCAAGCCGAGGTTGTTTGTTTCCGGCCCAGGCCGGGAACAGCGATACCTCCATCGGGTGCAATAGCCTCTCCTCCAGTGCTCGATGTTAGAGAGGGGGATTCGTGGTTTGGCAATTGGTGTCCGCTCAGCAGACAGGCTCCACCTCCCGAGCAATGTCTACATTGCGTATCCACCTCGGCCTGTCTTGCGATCCTCGGCTCAAGCCGGGGCGTCATTTTCCATTCCTTCTTTAGCCAGCCATCTCTCCATCTAATTTCTTTTGCACCTCC
>JAUTWX010000463.1 GCA_030838385.1 Acidobacteriaceae bacterium | reverse complement strand
AATGCGATCCGCTCCCGCCACCAGAAGCTGGACGTTCCCGCCTCGAAGCTGAAGGCGGAGATCGCCCGCATTCTGAAGGAAGAGGGCTACATCGCCAACTACAAGGCCACCGAAGAAGAGGGCCGCCAGGTGCTGCGGGTGTACTTGAAATACGGTGCGAACAACGAGGCGGCGATCCGCGACCTGCAGCGTATCTCGCGTCCCGGCTGCCGCGTGTATGTGGGCCGCGACGAGATTCGCCGCGTACAGGGTGGGCTGGGCATCAACATCCTGACCACGCCGCGCGGTGTGATGACCGGCCGCCAGGCGCGCCGCGAGGGTGTGGGCGGAGAGATTCTCTGCGAGGTCTGGTAGAAGAGCAACCTCTAGCTGCTAGCTCCTAGCTTCTAGCTATGAGGATGGCGACGCGGACAGTAGTGGTGAAAGTGAAATTGGTCAGCACAGATAGCTGGCCGGGCGTCAAAGGGCTGCAGTGGAACGGAAGGAGCTAGAAGCTAGAAGCTAGAAGCTAGCGGCTAGAAACTAACCGGGACTCGCAAGCCGATGAAGGATTGAAGAGATGTCACGCATTGGAAAACAGCCGATTGCTCTTCCCAAGGGTGTGAAGTACACCGTGCGGGGCAAAGAGGTTCTGGTCGAAGGTCCCAAGGGCAAGCTGAAGACCCCGCTGCCGGAGGGCATCACGCTCGAGGAAAAGGACGGCCAGATGACCGCCGCTCGCAAGGACGACACCCTTGCGCCGCTGCACGGGCTGACGCGCGCTCTGCTCTTCAACGCGGTCGAGGGCGTCACCAAGGGCTGGACCAAGGAACTGGACATCGTCGGCATCGGCTACCGCGCGGAGATGAAAGGCAAGGGGATGGTGGTGTTCACGCTCGGCTACTCGCATCCGATCGAGTTTCCGCTTCCCACCGGCGTCGAAGCCGCGATTGACCCGAAGCAGACCAAGATCACCGTCACTGGCATCGACCGGCAGAAGGTGGGCCAGGTAGCGGCGGACATGCGCTCGCTGCGTAAGCCCGATCCGTACAAGAACAAGGGCGTGCGCTACAGCGATGAGAAGCTGAAGAAGAAGGTCGGCAAGACCGGCGCGAAGTAGACCGGCGCGAAGTAAGAGCTAATTGCAAATACACCGAACGGGGCCGCAGGGCGGTCCCGCTACTAGGAAGAAGACGACACGATGATTCCGCAGAGACAGAGAAACGAGATCCGGCAGCGCGTGCATGAGCGCATCCGGCGGAAGATGCAGGGTACCGCCGAGCGGCCGCGGCTGAATGTCTACCGTTCACTGAACCACATCTACGCGCAGGTGATCGACGACGCGTCGGGCGTGACGCTGGTTTCGGCCTCCACCAAGGCGGCCAAGGTGAAGACCGGCGGCAACGTGGCGGCAGCGAAGGAAGTCGGCAAGCAGGTGGCGGAGCGCGCCAAGGAGAAGGGCGTCAAGAAGGTCGTCTTCGACCGCGGCGGCTATCTCTATCACGGACGGATCAAGGCGCTGGCCGATGCCGCGCGCGAGGCGGGTCTCGAGTTCTAGCAGAGGGATATGGGCGCCAGGCGCTCGGAAGGAAACACAGGGATGGCAATGCTGAAGAAGAAGATCGATGCCGGGCACTACAACCTGAAGGATCAGGTAGTCGCCATCAACCGCGTCACCAAGGTGGTCAAGGGCGGCAAGAACATGTCGTTCGCCGCGCTGGTGGTGGTGGGCGATCCGGCCGCCGGTGTGGTGGGCTACGGCTCCGGCAAGGCGAAGGAGGTGCCCCAGGCGATTCGCAAGGGCATCGAGAGCGCCAAGAAGAACCTGGTGCACGTGCACCTGACAGACACCTCGATTCCGCACCAGGTGCTGGGCCGCTACGGCTCCGGCCAGGTGCTGCTGAAGCCGGCGCCGGAAGGCACGGGCGTGATCGCAGGTGGCGCGGTCCGTGCAGTCATGACATCGGTCGGAGTGCAGAATGTGCTGACGAAGAGCCTGGGTACGGCGAACCCGCATAACGTGATCAAGGCGACCTTCGACGCACTGACTCAGTTGCGCGACCGGGCCGACGTTGCGGCACTGCGCGGCAAACAGATACAGGAGCTATAGTCATGGCAGAGGCGAAGAAGACACTGCTGATCGAGTACTACCGCTCGAAGATCGCGACCCCGGAGAAGCACAAGAAGGTGGTCAAGGGCCTGGGGTTCACCCGGCTGAATCAGATCGTGGAGCGTGAGGATACGCCCTCGATCCGCGGCATGGTGAAGGCCATTCCGCATCTGGTGCGCATCGTCGAGTAGTTCTAGGAACCAATAACATATGCGAGTCGGCCTCCTGTCCCCTCAGGGAAACCGGAGACGGCGTTGAGCGAGGAAACAATGGCAACGAATCTTTCCAATCTGCGTGCGCCGAAGAAGGCGAACACCAATCGCAAGCGCGTGGGCCGCGGTATGGGCTCGGGCATGGGCAAGACCTCGACCCGCGGTCACAAGGGACAGGGCTCCCGCTCCGGATCGAGCCTGATGCGCGGCTTTGAAGGCGGCCAGATGCCGCTGCATCGTCGTCTGCCCAAGCGCGGCTTTACGAACATCTTCCGCACCGAGTACAACGTGCTCAATCTGGACAGTCTGGCCAACGTCAACGAGACGGAATTGACGCTCGAAAAGCTGGCGGAACTCGGTCTGACCAAGAAGAAGGGTCTGCTGAAGATTCTCGGCAATGGCGAGATCAAGACCGCCATCACCGTGCACGCGCACAAGTTCTCGAAGTCGGCGCAGGAAAAGATCGAGCGCGCCGGCGGCAAGGTCGTGGTACTGGGCGGAGCTTCCACCCAGGCCTAGTAGTTACCGGTGCAGAGCAGGGCAGGGCTGACCTTTATGTTGGAAAAGTTTTCGAATATCTTCCGTATCCCGGACCTTCGCAACCGACTGCTGTTCACGCTGGGGATGCTGGCGGTCTATCGCCTGGGCGCGCACATTCCCACGCCGGGTGTCGATACCAAGGCGCTGGAGTCGTTCTTTGACAGCCAGAGCGGCTCCGCCCTCGGCCTGGTCGACCTGTTCAGCGGCGGCAACCTGCGCCGGCTCACGGTCTTCGCGCTGGGCATCATGCCTTACATCACCGCATCGATCATCTTCCAGTTGCTGACCGTGGTCTATGAACCCTTGGCCAAGCTGCAGAAGGAAGGTGAGATCGGCCGCCGCAAGATCACGCAGTGGACGCGCTACATGACCGTGGTGCTCGGTGTGGTGCAATCCTTCGCCATCGCACTCACGCTCTCGCACAGCTCGGGCGGCGGACAGTCGTACGTGCTCAATCCGGGTCCGGGGTTCATCGCCATGACGGTGCTCACCCTGACCGCCGGCACCACGTTCGTCATGTGGCTGGGTGAGCAGATCACCGACCGCGGCGTGGGCAACGGGATGAGTCTGCTGATCTTCGCCGGCATCGTCGATGGGCTGCCGCGGGGCATCGCGGATCTTATCGAGAAGGCCAGGACACAGGCTTTCGGCGGCTTTACCTTCCCCGCGCTGGCACTCCTGGTAGGGGGCATGATCGCGGTGGTCGCGTTCATCGTCTACGTCGAGCGCTCCGAGCGACGCATCCCGGTGCAGTATGCCAAGCGGATCGTAGGACGCCGGCTGATGGGCGGCCAGTCCACGCACCTGCCGCTGAAGGTGAACTCCGGCGGCGTGATGCCGATCATCTTCGCCAGCTCGATCCTCTCGGCGCCGATGTTGTTTGCCAGCTCGAACTTTGTGCGCAGCCACCCGGTGCTCAACAACATCTTCGATGCGCTGCGCGCCGGCGAGCCGTGGTATGAGCTGCTGTCCATGGTGGCGATCGTCTTCTTCGCCTATTTCTATATCTCCATTGTGTTCCGGCCGGACGACATCGCCGACAACATGCGCAAGTACGGTGGCTTTATCCCCGGTATCCGGCCCGGCCGCCGCACCTCTGATTACATCAACGACATCCTGACCCGCATTACCCTGGTGGGCGCGATTTACCTGATCGTGGTCTGGCTGATTCCGCAGATCATGATCAACGGCATTCACCTGGAAAACATGTGGCTGGTCGGGTCTGCCTTCGAGAAGATGCCGACCTGGGTGACCCACGGCCTGGGGCTGAACTTCTACTTCGGCGGCACGTCGCTGCTGATCGTAGTCGGCGTGGCCATGGATACGGTGAACCAGGTCGAGTCGCAGCTCATCATGCGCCACTATGAGGGCTTCTCTCCGCGGAGCGGCCGGGTGCGCGGACGCCGCGCGTGGTAACGGGATACCCGGATTTGGCCTCTTTAGACCAGCGCAGCACCATGCTTCTTCCCGGACCGGTGCTGCTTCTGGGGGCGCCCGGGGTAGGCAAGGGGACGCAGGCCAAGGCCATCATGGCCGCGTGGGGCATTCCCCAGATCTCGACCGGCGACCTGCTGCGCGAGATTCGCAATCGCGATGTGAAGCCCAGCGCCCTCGCCAACCGGCTGCTGCGCGAAGGCAAGCTGCACGAGGACGACCTGGCCCGGATGGCGGCGGGCAAGCTAGTCTCGGACGCGCTGGTAAACGATATGGTGGCCGCACGCCTGGAGGAGCCGGACACGGTGCGCGGCTATATTCTGGACGGCTTTCCCCGCACCCTGGTGCAGGCCAACTGGCTGGACGAGCAGCTTCGATCGCGCGGCGACACCCTTCCCGTGGTCGCAGTCAGCCTGCAGGTGAATGAGCAGCAACTGCTGCTGCGCATCACCGGCCGGCGAAGCTGCCCGGTGTGCAAGCGCATCTATAACGTGCACCTGAAGCCGCCGGCCGCCGATACGGTCTGCGATTTCGATCAGACGGTGCTCGAGCAGCGTGTGGACGATACAGAAGCGGTCTTTGCCGAGCGCATGCGCGCCTATGCCGAGCAGACGGCGCCGGTGCTCGAACACTACCGCGGTCTGGGCCGCTTCGCTGAGGTAGAGGGCGACGCGCCGGTGGATGTGGTAACGGAGAGTATTCTGGCGGCCGTGGAGCACCTGCGGGCCTAGTTGAAACGGAAACCATCATGGCGATCGTGATCAAGACCGTGAACGAAGTGGAGAAGATGCGCCGCGCCGGCGGGATCGTGCGCGAGGTGCTGCAAGCGGTGCGGGCCATGGTGAAGCCGGGCGTGACCACGCTGGACCTGGAGAACGTCGCGGCAAAGCTGATCGAGGATGCGGGCGCCAAGCCGGCGTTTAAGGGCTATCACGGATTTCCCTGCGTGCTCTGCACCTCGCTGAACGAGCAGGTGGTGCACGGCATCCCGTCTGCGAAGACGGTGCTGCGCGATGGCGATATTCTCTCGGTTGACTGCGGCGTGGTGATCGACGGTTTTTATGGCGACTCGGCCATCACCATTCCGGTGGGTAAGGTGGCGGTGGAGACGCAGCGTTTGCTGGATGTAACCAAGGCCTCGCTCGAAAAGGCCATCGACACCGTCCGTCCCGGCGCGATGCTGGGCGATGTCGGCGCGGCAGTGCAGGAGATGGTGGAGGCCGAGGGCTTCAGCGTGGTGAAGGAGTTTGTGGGCCACGGCATCGGCACCCACATGCACGAGGATCCGCAGATCCCCAACTTCGGTCAGCGGGGGCGGGGGGTGCGGCTGCGCGAGGGCATGGTGCTGGCTATCGAGCCCATGGTCAACGCCGGCGGGGACGCGGTACGGGTATTGAAGGATGGTTGGACGGCAGTGACCGAAGACGGCAGCCTGAGCGCGCATTTTGAGCATACCGTGGCCGTTACCAAGGATGGCGCGGCGATTTTGACCCTGTAAATGCCCAGATTCAGGTATCATCGGGGTTGGCACATAAGTGGCCGGAGGCTTTGCCAGAGCAGTCTGGCGGGACGAGTCTGGCAGAACCGGGAAGACTGATTGTCGAAGGAAGACGCAATAGAAGTTATGGCGACGGTGCTCGAGACGTTGCCAAACGCGATGTTCAAAGTAGAACTCGAGAATAAGCATCAGGTGCTGGCCCACGTATCCGGACGTATGCGGAAGAATTTCATCCGCATCCTCCCGGGAGATCGTGTTGCGGTGGAGCTGAGTCCGTACGATCTGAACCGCGGCCGCATTGTTTACAGATACAAGTAGCGTGCCGGTGTGCCGCCAGAAAGCAACCAGCCTCTTCAGGAGGCCTGTTGATATAGGCGTGTCCTGCTGGGAGCGTTGAGCTTGCGAGTCGAGGATTGAAGGGATGTCGTTATGAAGGTACGTGCATCGGTTAAGAAGATTTGTGACAAGTGCAAGGTCAT
>JAUTWX010000423.1 GCA_030838385.1 Acidobacteriaceae bacterium | reverse complement strand
TCCGGCCCATTGCGCGTCATGTCCATCTCCGTCCTGCAAAACATGCTGGGAAGATAGACCGCAGCCAGGTGCCCGCCATTAAATTGGATTTTAGGAGACTAAATTCGAGTTAATCAGGCGTCCTTGCGTGTAGGACCCAGGACGCGTTTGGGCGGTAGGCTCGCGATAATCACCGCCAGGATGCCGGTCACGAAAATTCCGTCGAATGTTCCTGCGCCGCCGATGGAAGCCACGGGTGCTCCCAAATCCTGCATATGTCCGAGGTTGAGCAAATCGGCGCCAATCAGGGTGCCAAGGCTGCCGCCGACGTAGGCAAGAATTGCGGCGTATTGGCGAGAAAGCACCAAGGCCACGATTGCCGTCGCAATGGCTGGGACGAATATCGGCAAAGCGATCCCCAGACCGGCGACAGGCTCCGCCAAGTGATAACACACCAGCGAGACGCAGGCCGTGGCGAGCAGACCCAGCCCCCACAGGCCATTCCTGGCAAGCAGATAAATAGACATCAGAGCGGGGATCAGTGCGCCGCCGACATTGACTGCGATAATCGTCCCCGGCCAGTCGACGACGACCGGCACCGGATACCGCATTCCAAAGAAATAGATTTCCTGTCCTGCGAGAAGCTGCTGCTGGCCGGGCAATTCGGCCAATGGAATATTGAGATAGCTGCCGAACAATGATGCCAGCAGCAGGAGGAGGGCGACGCGCGAACTCACTCCGAGGCGCAAGTAGGCGTAGCGCAGGGCTCCCACCTGAATGAGGACCATCAGCAGGATGAGAAGCCCGACCAGAAGCGAGAAAACCGCCGGACTCAGAGGTAGATAGTGGATCTGGCCCATGACGCGCGTTCACAGCATGCCTTGAGTTTTCGGGGTTGGAGCGCAACTTGTCGCAAGCGCTAATGCAGTCAGCGCAACCGGCAAGGCGAGGGCCCACCGATCGAAGGCAGCCTCGCTGGCCGCTCCCAGTCCGCAGCCGATGACAAACCCGGCGATTGGCCCTGCCTGTGGCAGGCGGTTCCGCCACCAGTTCCGGTTACAGCGGCTACAAGTCACAAGGATGTCACCGACATCGAGCGCGAAACGCGCAATGTTTGCTGTCATTGCTGTAGTGGATACCGCTCCCAGCGAGATTTGTCCGACCGCATTTTGCACCGCCATTGCTGCCACGCCGAGCATGCCCGCGAAAATTGCACCCGGCGCGTTCACATGGACGGGCGTGCCGTTGACGACACGCATCGCAAGAAAGCCAGCGAGCAGTAGGCATTCGAGGAGAAGAAGTGGCTGCAGCAGATCCATGCCGAGCGCATCCAGCCGCGCCGCCAGCCATCTGGTCAGCAAGATGACCGCAACAAAAACCGGGACGGATAGGACCACCGCTGCGGATACTTCATGGTGACTGACGATGTGTGCGGCGAGAACGACGAAATTGCCGGTGATGTGTGCGGTGAAGAGGCCGCCAAATGCAAGAAAGCCGATAGTGTCCGTGCTGCCGGCGATGCCACCCAGCAATACGGGAAGCAATATGTTGGCGAGCGCCTTGTCGACGGCGGCCAGCGGGAGCCGTTGCATCGGCGCAGCGGCTTGAGGTCTCCAGTCGTGGATCGGCCAGAGCTTGCGAAGCGTCCTGGAGCTGTCCGGCGGGCTGTGCATGTGTGCGTCCCAATGTGCCGATCTAGTGATACCCGGACTTCGTATGGACCTTGCCTCGAAACACGCTGTAGCTGATCACGGTGTAGATGAGCATCAGCGGAAAGACGAACAGACCTTCACCCCAGAACATGAATGCCAGGCTGGAAGCAGGGGCCTTCGCTTCGTCGATGGTGATGGCGAAAGGGATCATGTAGGGCCAGAAGGAGATGGCCAGCGTCCCAAAGGCCGCGAGAAAGATGATCACGACCATGGTGAAGGGCAGGCCATCCCAATGGTGACGCAAGCTTGCGGCCAGCACGCTCGCCGCGGCAGCGCCGATGACCGGAAAGATGAAAAGGTAAGGCCGCTCGAGCCATCGCCCCATGATCTGAAGATTTTCGGCGAGCGCATAGACGAAGACGATCACCAGGAATGCCAGCACGCCGGCAGCGAGAAGAAAGATCTGCCGGTAGGCCGCTTCACGAAGCTCGCCTTCGCATTTTTGCACCAGCCAAGCCGCGCCCAAGAGCGCATAGCCGAGGCACAATCCAAAACCACACAGCACGGCGAAGGGACTGAACCAGCCGAACTCACCACCGACATATTCACCGTTTGCGATCGGCAGACCGTGCACCAGCGCGCCAACGGTCACACCCTGGGTGAACGCCGCCGCAAGAGAGCCGCCGGCGAAGCTCAAATCCCAGACCCAGCGCATGCGTTCGGTTTTGTAGCGATATTCGAATGCCACGCCGCGCAGGATCAGCCCCGCCAGCATGACAAGCAGCGGGAGATAAAAGGCGGAAAATAGCGTCGCATAGACAATCGGGAAGGCGCCCCATAGGATGACGACCGTCACTACAAGCCACGTTTCGTTGCCGTCCCAGATCGGCGCAACGGCGCTCAACATGGCGCGCCGCCGCTCTTCGCTGCGCGTCAGCCCGAACAGAATGCCAATCCCGAGATCAAATCCGTCGAGCAGCACGTACAGCAGAATACTGATGGCCAAGAGTGCGACCCAGAACATCTCCATGGCTAGTCTCCTGCTCCTGCATAACCCGGCTCTCGGTCTGCATCGGCGAGGGACATGGGTCGATTGGGTGACGCTGCGTGCGCAGCTTTCACCACATGTCCGCTGGGACCAGCGCGCAGCAGCCTATAAATGTAGTAGGTGCCGAACGCGAAAATGAGCGTGTAAACCGCTCCAAATACCGCGAGGGAAATTGACGCCGCGCGCGCGGTTAAAAACGGCGTCATCGCATCGGCAGTTCGCAACACGCCGTAGACGACCCAAGGCTGGCGGCCCACCTCCGCGGTGTACCATCCGGTCAGGATCGCGACGAAGGGGAGGGGAA
>JAUTWX010000414.1 GCA_030838385.1 Acidobacteriaceae bacterium | reverse complement strand
AAGATCTGGATCTTTCTTGCTGACACCTTCTCGAGCGTCTGCGCCAGAGGGGGCCAACCCACCGGCACCACTGCCTCCGCCGTGCTCTTGCGCATTAAGCCGACCGCCTCGCCGAGCAGGAAGATTTGGACGGAATGGCCGGCCTCGGCCAGCGCTAGTCCATGTAGGAACGGAAACGCAGCCTTGGTCGGATCGTCCGATCCCCAGGCGCTCTTCATCATGATGTTGAGTGATTTTCCCCTGCCTGGCGACGGCGCGACCTGCGCGCCAGATGCGGAATCAAAATTGGCAAATGCCAGAAGCGGAAATGCAGCTAACTGCGAGAGAAATGACCGACGCGACACGGAAATACCTCCTGCACGTGCATAGAAGGGCCTGCCGCCACTTATACTCCCGGGCTTGATGCTAGTCCCGCGTTCTATACGTCGAGATCATCCCCAGCCGCCACCACAGGCACCCCACCCTGCCGCCGCATCAGCAGATAACCGCGGATAAATGGCGCCAAGGCCCCATCGAGCACGCTGTCCACGTCGCCCACTTCGACCTTCGTCCGGTGATCCTTCGCGATGCGATACGGCTGCAGCACATAACTGCGAATCTGCGAGCCGAAGTTGATCTCCAGCTTCGAGTCTTCGATCTTGCGGCTGGTTTCCTTCTTCTTCTCCAACTCGTACTCGTACAGCCGCGAGCGCAGCATCTTCATCGCCTTCTCGCGGTTCTTGTGCTGCGAGCGTTCGTTCTGGCACTGCACCACGATGTTTGTCGGAAGATGCGTAATGCGCACCGCCGAGTCGGTCGTATTCACATGCTGCCCGCCCTTGCCGCCGCTGCGGTAGGTATCGGTGCGAATCTCATCCGGCTTGATGTCGATCTCGATCGAATCGTCGATCTCCGGCGACACATACACGCTCGCGAACGATGTATGCCGCCGCTTCGCCTGATCGAACGGCGAGATGCGCACCAGACGATGCACGCCCGTCTCGCCGCTCAGCAATCCATAGGCCGACTCGCCCATGATGGTGAAGGTCGCCGACTTGATGCCTGCCTCTTCCCCGTCCTGGTAGTCGTTCATCTCCGTCTTGAAGCCTTCGCGCTCCGCCCACCGCAGATACATGCGCATCAGCATCTCGGCCCAGTCCTGGCTCTCCGTCCCGCCGGCGCCCGGATGCACGGTGACGATCGCATTCAGCGAGTCCGTCTCGCCCGCGAGCATCGTCCGCGTCTCCAGTTCGTCCGCATACTTGCCCAGCGCCGTAATCTCGCGCTCCAGCTCCGGCTCGACTGCCTCGCCCTCGCGCGCCAGCTCGAAGTACGCTTCTACATCGCCGGTGCGGCGCTCCAGCTCCACGTCGAAGGCAAGCTGCTGCTCCAGCCGCTTGCGCTCGCGCATCAGCACCTGCGACTCCGCCGGCTTGCCCCACACCGCGGGGTCGCCCAGCTTCTCCTCAACTGTTTTTAGCTCCGCGCGCATCCGCGCGGCGTCAAAGATACTCCCGCAGGTCGCGCACGCGATCGCGCACGGGAGCGTAGGCAAATTCCAGATCGTTCAACATAGATGTGCGCCTGACCTGACTTGAGATGAGATACGTAATCCACCACCAACCAAAACAGTTAGTCATCCTCAGCGAAGCGAAGAACCTGCAGTTCCTCCGCACGACAACAATACCGGGTCCCCCATCCTGAGCGCAGCTAAGGGTGGGTACAACAATCGCCCGCAGTGAATCACTCAACTGACCCACCAACCCAGCATGAGCGACCAAAGGAAGCGAATCTCACTCAACGCGCCGAAGGCGCTTCCGCCCGTACGGCCAGTACCGATCGATCGTCAAACGCACCGCGCGCGCCAGCACCGCCAGCGATAGTATCCCACACAGCAGCGCAAAGACGTCGCCGAACCGCGTGTAGAAGGTTAGGTCATCGTTGAATCCATAGCGCACCGCCAGCGACGTAAACTCATGCCGGGGCACGCTCTGCGTAATGCGCCCATAAGGATCGATCGCCGCCGTCACCCCAGTGTCGGTGTCCCGCAGCACCCATCGCCGGTTCTCCACCGCGCGCATCCGCGCCATGTTCAAGTGCTGCCACGGGGCGCTGGTATCTCCATACCATCCATCGTCCGAGATATTCACCAGCACCTCCGCGCCATTCACTACAAACTGCCGTATCTCACTCGCGAAAATCGATTCGTAACAGATGAAGATACCGTAATGATGCCCGTGCAGCCGGAAGACAACGCGCCGCCATCCGTGGGTCAAGCGTCCCGCATTGCGCGTCAGCTTATGCGCGAAGCTGAAGACATTTGCGAACGGCACGTACTCGCCCCAGGGCACCAGATGAATCTTCGCGTAGCGGCCCAGCAGCGCGCCGTCCGAAGTGAACACGCTGGCCGCGTTGTAAAAATCGATGTGCCCGCCACGCATATCCGCCGCCAGATTGCCCACAATCGCCGCCGCACCGGTCGCCGCCGTCATGCGTTGCATCAATGCGCGGAAGCGCGGATCGCCTTCCGTCAAAGGCGACTCCGCTTCCGGCCACACAATCACGCTCGCATGCGCGGCCTCCGGGCTCGCGCCAGCGGCGCTACACTCCGGCGTCACCAGCGGCGCATTGGTCTCCGGCATGCCCGCGATGTATGGCGTGCAGGTGCGCTCGCTCCACTCCACGAAGCGATTCGTATTTACATTCCATAGATCGACGTACTTCCCCGTCCTCGGATCCCACTGCGTGCCCGCCCAACTGTTGTCCTGCTGCACGCTCAGGTTCTCCTGCAGCAGCACCGCCGTCGCCGACGTGGGTGACGCCGCCGGATGCCACAGCACCCCCGCCTGCAGCAGCAAGGTCACCGCGACCGCCCCAATCCACCAGAACCTACTCCGCCACACCAACGCCGCGGCAAACAAGGCATTCAAGGCCAACACCACGAAAGTGATGCCATACGTGCCCGTCCACGGAGCGATCGTCGTCAGCGCCGCATTGTCAATCTGCGAGTAGCCGAGTTGATCCCACGGCACCCTGATCAAATGCGCGCCCAGCAGGTCGATCGCGGTCCACAAACACGGCGCCAGAAGCAGCGGCGCGCGCACATCGCCGGTTGCGTGACGCGAAAATGAAATCAACCATCCGAAGAGCCCGTAGTAAAGCCCCATAATCAGGCTGAACAGCAGCAGGATGCCCGCCGCTATCGGCGTCGGCAGCCCGCCGTAGAGAAACATTGTCTGGTAGATCCAGTAGCAGTTGATCGCGTACGACACCACACCGAAGACCCAGCCGGTAAAGAAGCCCCGCCACAGCGGCCGGTCGCCCTCATCGCTCGACAGCAGCGCCACCAGCAGCGGCACCGCGCCGAACCACGCAAAGACCGTGCGCCACACCGGCAGCGGCCCGGCTACAGGAAAGCACAGGTTCAGCAGCACAGCAGAGAGCACCGCCAATCCCAGGCGGCCTTGGGTTGTCTTTATGCGCATACAGCATTTTTCGCGATGGGCGACCTAGCGGAGACCCTCTCGACGTGGCCTTTCCTTGACGAAGGGCCACATAAGCTTCCCTTGGCCGCTCCACACCTACAGGAAAAATGGTTTAGGTCAGTCATGCGAAACGGAGTCTACCATCCTGATCTTCTTCGACTTACAAGGGATCTGCTGTTCGGCCCACATCACCACCAAAACGGGTACCCCATGTCCCTGGGTTGGGACATGGGATTCAGTCAGGTCGCCCATAACAGCAAACGTGAGCGACTAACGGAAGCGAACCCAACCACCCGCGCCGCAGGCGCATCTGCCTGGATGGCAGATCCCTCGAACGGCGCGTCCGCGGTACACTTCTCTCTATGTCTGTCGTTCTCTTTGGCATGCGGCTGCTCGAATGGATGTTTTTCGTGGGCATCGCCGGCTCCACTGTCGTCATCTTCCTTTCCTCTCTCGGAGACATAGGTGAACTCCTCAGCAAGCCGGAGGAAGCTCCTGCTGCAGAGAAGACGGCCTGAGTGGACGCACGTTGCAGGAAGGGGACCGCTGCGGAGTATTACTTCGCTATCTTTTCGTCGGGAGATGCCGCAAAGCCTCGGACTATCGCGACGCCTCTGACCGCAGCCCGCTCTGGCAGCGTTGACGCTCCTACCTATCCGCTCTACACTCAGCCGAGTACGCCGGGCGGGCAGTAGAGCATTTTCCCTGTGGGTGTTGAGCGTCCAACAAAAGTTTATATGGCCTTTCTTTAACGGAAGGCCACGCCGAGATGGTCTCGGCTATCTCACAGCATCAGGGATAATGCTCTAGCGCTCCAAGCCGAGTGCATCCCCCGAACCGTCAGGATGGAATGGCCTTCGAGAAAACATTCGTAGCACCCTCTGGTCGCGTACGCCTCGTCGTTGCCTCCTCGGTCATGCTGTCGTTCATCTCCTTCTGGCGCGCAGCCGCCATCGTCCTCAATGACCTCGGCTCTTCCGCCTTCTATGCCGGTGGCATCTCCGAACAACTGATCGGTAAGTCCGCACCCTGGTTCATCATTGGCGTCGTGCTCTTCTCGCGTGCCGTGCGTGCGGTCTACGTGGAAAGCTGCTCCATGTTCACCCGTGGCGGCGTCTACCGCGTCGTCAAGGAGGCGCTCGGTGGTACTTTCGCCAAGCTCAGCGTCTCCGCGCTGATGTTCGACTACATCCTCACCGGTCCCATCTCCGGCGTCTCGGCCGGCCAATACATCGCCGGCCTTCTCAATCAGCTTCTGGTCGTCGGCACAGCGCATCACTGGTTGCCCAGCGCCCTGCTTGGCGCGCAGCACCATGCGGTGCAGTTACCCGTGAACTTCGTCTCTGCGGGCCTGGCCGTCTTCGTCACTATCTACTACTGGTGGCAGAACCTGAAGGGACTGGAGGAGTCCAGTGACAAGGCCCTCCAGGTCATGAAGATCACTACCGTCATGGTAGTCATCCTGCTCCTCTGGGGCGGCTACACCGTCTTTCATGTCGGGGCCCACCTGCCACCCTTTCCCCGGCCTTCTACCCTCACCTTCAGCCCGGACGCACTCGGCTTCCTCGGCTTCCTCAAGCGCAGTGGCTATACAGAAATGCTTGGCCTCTTCGGCATCGTCATGGCCTTCGGCCATTCCGTGCTGGCTATGAGCGGCGAAGAGACACTGGCGCAGGTCAACCGCGAGATCGAGCACCCCAAGCTGCGCAATCTCAAGCGCGCCGCCATCGTCATTACCATTTACAGCCTCTTCTTCACCGGCCTCGCCACTCTCTTGGCCGGCATGCTGATCCCCGACGCCGTCCGCATCCCCGTCTATCGGGACAACCTGATCGCCGGTCTCGCCATGTCCATGGCCGGCCCCCAGGTGCTCCGCATCATCTTCCGTGTCTTCGTGGTCATCGTCGGCTTCCTCATCCTCTCCGGAGCCGTCAACACCTCCATCATCGGCTCCACCGGCGTGCTCATGCGCGTGGCTGAAGATGGCGTCCTGACCGACTGGTTCCGCAAACCCAACCGCCGCTTCGGCACCAGCTATCGCATCATCAATCTCGTCGCCATAATGCAGCTCCTCACCATCGTTGCCAGCCGCGGCAACGTCATCACCCTCGGCGAAGCCTATGCCTTTGGCGTCATCTGGAGCTTCACCTTTAACGCCCTGGCCATGCTCGTCCTGCGTTGGAAGTACAAGGGAGAGCGCGGCTGGAAGGTGCCTCCCAATATCCGTATCGGCCAGACCGAGATACCCCTCGGGCTGATGGCCGTCTTCATGGTGCTGCTCTCCACGGCGCTCGTGAATCTCTTCACCAAGTCAGTCGCCACCATCAGCGGCGTCGCCTTCACTGCCATCTTCTTCATCATCTTCACCATCTCGGAGAAGCACAACCACCGGCGGCGCGGCCTGGCCGCCCTTCAGATGCGCGAACATTTCCAGCTCGAGCATGAAGACACCATCGGGCGCGAAGCGCTGCAGATCCGCCCCGGCTGCATCATGGTCACCATGCGCGATGCAGCCAATCCATTGGCCTTGAAGTGGGTGCTCGCCCGCACCGATACCGATGAGCAGGATGTCGTCGTTCTCACCGCCCGCATGGTCGGCTTCGGTGGCCCTGAGCTGCTCGATGCCTCGGAACAATCCTTCTCCGAGCACGAGCAGATGCTCTTTACCAAGGCGGTCTCCGTCGCCGAAAGCTTCGGCAAGCACATCAACCTGCTGGTCGTGCCTGCCGGCGATATCTTCACTGCCCTGGTGCAGACAGCAAACTCGCTTGAAGCGGCTTCCGTCGTCTCGGGAATGTCCTCTAAATTGACCCCACAGGAACAGGCCTACTATGTCGGGCAGGCCTGGGAAGCGCTGCCCGAGCCCAAGCGGCAATTCACCTTCAACGTCGTCATGGAAGATGGCAGCGCACAGGCTTACCACATCGGTCCGCACGCGCCGCACCTGCAGCCCGATGACGTCCAGCTCGTGCATCGCCTCTGGCTGAACTTCCGCCGCGATCCCGACCTCGCCTCACTGCACCACAGCGATATCGTAACTTACGCGTTAACACGTCTCGCCTCCGAGTACGCACGCGACAAGCAGGAAACTCTCAAAGGCTTGAAACGCAGCTCCACCAAGGATGCTGCGCCCACCCGCGCCTTCGGTAATCCCCGCGCTGCCCGCGAAGGTGCGAATGACTACAACGTGCTCGCGCCGAAACCCAACGCCGATAAAACCGATATTTCTTTCTGATTTTTTACTAGTCCGCGAATAATAGAAATTATTCGCCCTTGATTTCGTTCCCGTTTTTTTTTGCGTACCTTGGCAAATTCCTTCATAATGGGATTCGCTGCGCATTTTTATGCGCTGACAAAGGGAGGGTACGTTGAAAGTAGAAGAAATACTGGCCGGCATCGATCAGGAGATAGCTCGCCTGCAACACGCGCGCAACCTGCTTGCCGGTGACCAGCCTCGCCGCGGACGGCCCCGTGGTTCCACATCCGCGAAGAAGGCAACCAAAGCCGTCAAGACAGCAAAGCCGGCAGGCCGCAAAAAGCGGAAGCTGTCTGCCGAGGGCCGCAAGCGCATTGCGGAGGCGATGCGGAAGCGTTGGGCGGAGCGTAAAAAGGCCACTGCGGGAAAGTAGCGACCGTGGGTCTTCCTTAATTTCCCTTAAGTGAGCAGTACCAGCTCGGTTATGGAACTTACAGGAACCCGCTCTAGCAAGAGATTCGGCCCCGGGCCATCGCAAGAGGGCAGCCATCGGCTGCCCTCTTCTGCATGAACCTCTTCTCAAAAGAACTACAGAACTACTCGACGCTCTCGCCCGGCCGCGGCGCCGCCATCGCAATGCCCGTTCCCTCCAGATGCGTCTTCAACTCCGCAGGCGTTCCCGTCAACGCCGGAAACGTTCCGTAGTGCACCGGTATCACCGTCTTTACGCCGAGATACTTCGCCGCCAGCGCGGCATGGTTCGGTCCCATGGTGAAGTTATCCCCGATCGGCAATACCGCCACCGCCGGCGCATACAGCTCCTTGAATAGCTGCATATCTCCAAACAGTGACGTGTCCCCGGCAAGATAGATCACCGGCGCGCCTTCAATCGCCAGTACATATCCACACGGATTGCCCGCATAGACGGCCTTGTCGCCATCCACAATGCTCGAAGAGTGCCGCGCTTCGACCATCGAGATGCGCACATCCTGAAACTGCAGGTTGCCGCCATAGTTCATCGGACTTATGTTGTCGACGCCCTTGCCCTGCATCCAGCTCGTCAGCTCGTAAATCCCCACCACCTTCGCCTTCGACTGCTTCGCCACCTTCACCGCGTCGTGAAAATGATCGTCATGTCCATGCGTCAGCAGCAGCAGGTCGATCTTTTCCGGCAGCTTATAACCCTTCGGCGACGAAGGATTGCCTTCAAACCACGGATCGATCAGGATGGAAGTCCCGCCCGCCGTCTGGATGTGAATGGTTGCGTGACCGAGCCAGGTAAGTACGTTTCCGCCTAAATGCGCCATGCTGTTTTCAAGCTCCTCTTGAAACTTAAGATGCATCAGGTGTTTCGCAGTCGCAGACAAAGCTAAGATGCATCGAGACAGCTCGTTCCAGCGGGTGCCCCATCCTGAGCAGAGCAATGCGAAGGGAAAGGTGAAATACCACCATTCAGGTGCCCCACATCTCGCTTTTGAGATGTGGCATCTTTCAAAGCCGCCATCGAAACCCGGGTGCCCCATCCTGAGCAAAGCGAAGGGTGGGATACCACCAACTTCAACCATCGTCATCCCGACCGGAGAGAAGCGAAGTGGAGGGATCTGCTTTTCCAATCCGCAGCGCCATCGAAACCCGGGTGCCCCATCCTGAGCGAAGCGAAGGGTGGGATACCACAACCCTCGACCCCAAGGCATTCCACCTATGACCCCACCCCTCGACCCCAACATCGCCCCCGGCTCACCCTGGCCGCCCGGCCCATCCTTCGTGCGGCGCGCATTTACCGGGCAGATCTTCCGCTCCAGCACCATCGAATTTCTCCGCGGCAACGCCCGCCTCTACGGCGATCTCGTCCACTTTCGCGCCGCCGACCGCCACGTCTTTCAGCTCAACCATCCCGCGCTGATCGAGGAGATGCTCGTCCGCGACGCGCGGCATCATCACCGCGGCATCGTCATGCAGCGCGCCCGCTTCGTGCTCGGCGACGGCCTGCTCACCAGCGAAGAACCGCTGCACCTCCGCCAGCGCCGGCTTACCCAGCCCGCTTTCCATCGCGACCGCATCGCCGCCTACGGTTCGGTCATCGGCGACTACGCGCTCCAGATGACGCACACCTGGCAATCCGGCGTCACGCGCGACGTGCATCACGACATGCTGCTGCTCGCGTTGCGCATCGTCAGCAAATGCCTCTTCAATGCCGACGTCGAGGCCGAGGCGCGCAACATCTCCGCCGCCGTCGACGCCTTCATGGGCTTCCTGCCGCTCGCCTTCCTTCCCTTCTCCGCGCAGATCATGCGCCTCCCGCTGCCCCTCATGCGCCGCATCCATCAGGGCGAAGCCGAGCTCGACGCCCTCATCTACAGCCTCATCCGCCAGCGCCGCGCCAGTGGCGCCGGGCAGGATATGGGACAAAATGTCACGCCGAGTAGCACGCAGAATGTCTCGCCGAACGGCGCGCAGAAAACAGACCAGGGTGATCTGCTCTCCATGCTCCTCTCCACCGTCGATACGGAAGGCGGCACCGGCAGCATGTCCGACCGCCAGGTGCGGGACGAGTGCCTCACTCTCCTGCTCGCCGGCCACGAGACCACCGCCAACGGCCTCAGCTTCGCTCTGTGGCTCGCCGCGCTCCATCCCGAGTGGCAGCAGCGCCTGCACGACGAGGCGCGGCAAGTCCTCACCGGCGAAGCCGCTACCGCCGCCGACTACACACGCCTCCCGCTCACCTGGCAACACCTCGCCGAAACCCTGCGCCTCTATCCACCGGTATGGGTCACGGCGCGCACCGCGGCAGAGCCCTACAGCTTCCGCGACCTCGCCATCCCCCAAGGCTCGCTGCTCATCGCGCCCCAGATCGTCATCCATCACGACCAGCGCTGGTGGCCCGATCCCGAACGCTACGACCCCAACCGTTTCGCCGGTCAAGCGCCGGCGCAGCGTGCCCAGGAAAGCGCATCCAGAGAAAACACATCCCGAGAGAGTGCATCGCGCGACAACACAGCACGCCCACGCTTCGCCTGGTTTCCCTTCGGAGCCGGCACCCGTCAATGCATCGGAGAAGGCTTCGCCTGGATGGAAGGAGTCCTCGCGCTCGCCACTATCCTGCGCGATTGGCGCGTCTCCCTACCCGCAGGTCACAGCCCAACTCTGGAACTACAGCCACGCATCACCCTGCGCCCCAAAGCCGGCGTAACACTGCAGCTCGACCGCCGCGCACCACCAGAAACGGGTGCCCCATCCTGAGCGTAGCGAAGGGTGGGATACTACCTCCGCCTCGGGTGCCGCACTACTGCAAATTCAGCCGCGCATCGGATAAAGGATCGCCACCAACCGGGTGTCATCCAACCGAAGCGGAGAGTCTGCCCGGACCTTGTCGGAGGGGATCTGCTTGTCTACGTGCGGCGCCACGAAACCCGGGTGCCCCATCCTGAGCAACGCGAAGGGTGGGATACCACAACTCCACATCATCCGTTACCCCAATCAGTTCGGCTTCGAAGCCGGCTTCCCCGTAGTCTCCTGCGCCTGCCCGCTCTGATCCCCCGTCGCATTGCCCTTGTAAATCGAGTACTGCGACTTCGGCCGCTCCATCTTGATCGTGATCTGCTTGGCATCGGCATTCGCCACGTAGTCATTGCCAAAGGTCTGGAAGCCGTTCGCAATGATCTGCAGCCGCACCGTCGATCCAATCGGAATCACATCCAGCTTCGTCTTGCCTTCCAGATCGGTCTTCAGCTCCATCGCGCCCTCCACCTTGCCCTTGTCATTCACCGGGTGAAAAATCACGGCAGCATTGGGAATGGGCTTCCCCGTGCTCGCGCGGATCACGCTGATGTCGATCTTCATCGTCTCCGGCGGCGCCTTGTACTTGCGCCCGCGGCGATCCTGCTGCGCAAAGGCAAAAACGGTCGAAAGGATGATCAGAAAAAGAGTGGCAATGCGGAAGAAGCGATGCGACGACATGCTACCCATTTTAGTGGCTATCATCGCCTCTTTCCACGGATTACCTGCGGTCCGTAGTGACCAACTCTGAGACCGCCTTTTTGCGACGCGATCTTTTCACAGAAACCCGTCTCACCTGGCGCCTGACCCACATCAGGCAGACCGAAGCCCACCGGTAGCGAGCGGAGAGGATGAATAGCCCGGCGAAAAGGAAAGGAAGGCCCGGAATGATGGGCAGGATCAGGCCGAAAACTCCAATGCAGATGCAAACCCACCCGACAACACTTCCCCATAGGGATCCGGGCCTCTTCAGATTCGTGATCCAGCCGGGTGCCTTCATACGATTTAGACGGCGTCCGGATGCAAACGTTCACCGTCACATCGTCAGAACCACCCGGAACTGAGCCTTGCCGCTCATCATCCGCGCGTAAGCCTCAGCCGCTTCTGCGAGCGGATAGGTTTCAATCATCGGACGCACGCCGCTCAATTCGGCGAAGCGCAGTGTGTCCTCGGAATCGGTTGGTGTTCCCGCTGCCCAGCCTTGAATCGTTCGACTTCCACTGATGAGCTGTATCGGTGTTACTTCAATCGGATCAACCGTTGCACCTATAACAACGAGCTTGCCGTTCGGCCCCAGACCGTCGATCAGCTCGGACATCGCTTTCGAGCTTGGGGCTGTCGCCAGAATGACCTGCGCCCCGCCCATTTTCTGCAATTCCTCTGCTGCGTTCGTCGATTTGCTATCGATGTACACGCTGGCTCCGAGCTTCGTTGCGAGCGCACCGTTTTCTCCCCCGCGTCCGATCGCCGCGACCTTATAACCAAACTTGTTCGCAAATTGAATTCCGAGGTGACCCAGGCCGCCGATACCCTGCACTGCAACAAGATCACCGGGCAGCGCACCGCTGTGCCGCAGCGCGTTGAAAGTGGTAATTCCCGCGCAAAGCAGCGGCGCCGCTTCAACGTCACTTAGACTCTCCGGTATCGCCACCAGCGCCTCCACGGGAGCCACCATGTATTGCTGGTATCCCCCGTCATAGCTGATGCCCGGAATCTTCAGATTCCGGCAGTTGCGAAAATCTCCGCGCCGGCACGACAGACACGTACCGTCCTGGCCGCCGTGCCAACCCACACCGACGCGCTGTCCCTTCTTCCACTCGGAAACACCGTCACCCACTTCATCGAT
>JAUTWX010000403.1 GCA_030838385.1 Acidobacteriaceae bacterium | reverse complement strand
CGAGGTGTTGATGCACATCGCGCTCGCTAATTTTTATTTGCTGAGCGTCACCGGCCCGAAGATGCCTGCCGATCTGAAGCAGGATTTGGAAAAAACGGTTACGAAGAAGGCGGATGTCATTGAGTGGCTGAAGCGTTCGCTGGATGCGGTGAAGACGGCCCGCGCTCAGCTGAAGCCGGGCGATCTGGAGCGCAAGGTCAAGATCGAGGGCAAGACGGTCACCGTCGACGGGATGTATTTGCGGATCATCGTTCACGACAATGAGCACATGGGGCAGTTGGTGGCCTACGCGCGGATGAACGGTATTGTGCCGCCCTGGTCGAAGTGAAGGAGCGCTGCACATTTTGAAGCACATCGCCATCCTGGGTTCGACGGGCTCGATCGGCACCAGCACTCTCTCGATTATCGCGAGCTACCCGGAGCGCTTTCGCGTGGCCTCTCTGGCCGCGGGACGCAACGTCGATCTGGCCTTCCAGCAATGCGCGCGTTGGCGGCCGCTCGTGGCCTCCATGGCGACGCCGGAGCTGGCACAACAGCTTGCGGTGCGGCTGCGGTCGTCGGGAATCACCGGCATCGAGGTCGTCTCGGGCAGCGAGGGCAGCGTGCGAGCGGCGACGCTCCCGGAAGTCGATTTCGTCGTCTCAGCCATCGTCGGTGTGGCGGGGCTCGAGGCCACCTACGCCGCCGTGATGGCCGGCAAGCCAGTGGGGCTGGCGAACAAGGAATGCATGGTGGCGGCGGGCGAGATCCTGACCCGCGCGGCACGTGAGAAGAACGTACCGCTGCTGCCCATCGACTCCGAGCACAACGCGATCCACCAGTGCATGCGCGCCGGGACGCGGCAGGAAGTAAAGCAGATCTGGCTGACCGCCTCGGGCGGCCCGTTTCGGCAGCTTCCGCTCAGCGAGTTCGAGCACATCACGGTGGAGCAGGCGCTGAAGCATCCGACCTGGGTGATGGGGCAGCGCATCACCATCGACTCCGCGACCTTGCTGAACAAGGGGCTGGAGATCATCGAGGCCTGCCGGCTGTTCGACCTGCCGCCCACGCAAGTGCAGGTGACGGTGCATCCGCAGTCGACCGTGCACTCGCTGGTGGAGTATGTGGACGGCTCGATTCTTGCGCAGATTTCCGTCACCGATATGCGGCTTCCGATCCTCTATGCCTTGAGCTATCCGGAACGGGTGGAGAGCGATCTGAGCTTCGACATGCGCGCGCTGGCCGACCTGCACTTTGAGCCGCCGGACCTGGAGCGGTTTCCCTGTCTGCGGCTGGCGTATGAGGCGGCGGAGGCGGGCGGCGCTCACCCGATCGCGCTGAATGCGTCTGATGAAGTGGCGGTTGCGGCATTCCTCGAAGGACGTATCTCGTTCATGGATATCCCGCGTACAATCGAGGAAGTTCTGGCAGCGACCCCGGCCATCCACCCGGTGACCATTGCCGAGGTGCTGGAAGTGGACTCCCAGTCCCGCGAGCGGGCCCGTGCGGCGATAGCGGCAAGGGCGGTTGCGGCACGGAAGGATAGGCCAGTCCGCGCCTGAGGCTTTGGCCCACGGCTCGGCGATCGAACGTACTGCGCGACCCCCAGGAAGGGAAACCGCTTCTCTCTCAAATATGCCTTTCGTTGTTATCAGTATTCTGTCCACGCTGATTGTGCTCGGCATCATGGTGCTGGTGCACGAGTTCGGCCATTTTGCGGTGGCCAAGTTGTTTCGAGTCAAGGTGGAGGTCTTCTCCATCGGCTTCGGCAAGCGGCTCTTCGGCTTCCGCCGCGGCGAC
Source organism: Acidobacteriaceae bacterium (assembly GCA_030838385.1). Classification (GTDB taxonomy): domain Bacteria; phylum Acidobacteriota; class Terriglobia; order Terriglobales; family Acidobacteriaceae; genus KBS-83. The sequence goes on along the minus strand of JAUTWX010000403.1, from coordinate 9,900 downwards.
ACTGACTATCGGCTGAGCCTGCTGCCGCTGGGCGGCTATGTGAAGATGCAGGGCGAGCTGGGCGGCGACGGCACAGTGCCGCTGGAGACCACGGTATTGTCCGGCACGGCCGCCAGCGGCGATGCGCCGCGCGACTCCGGCGATCTGAACTCCAAGCCGCGCTGGCAGCGGGTACTGATCGCGCTGGCCGGCCCGGTGGCGAACTTCATCCTGGCCCTGGTGCTGATGACCGGGCTCTACATGATGCACAACGAGGTGGACGCCTACCGATCGAAGCCGGCGGACATCGATTTTGTGGCGCAGAACACTCCCGCCAGCGATGCCGGCATTCAATCCGGCGACCGCATCGTTCGCTTCGACAACCGCAGCAATCCAACCTGGGACACGCTGTGGATGCGGACCGAACCCAATCTGGGCCAGAAGGTAGCGGTGACCGTGCTGCGCAAGGGACAACGCGTGGACACCACGCTGAGTGTCCCGGCGCCGCGCGATGCCGATTCATTCTCGATCGGATCGCTGGGCTTTGTACCGCTGATGCAGACCACGCCGATCGTGGTGCATGGCATCGAGCCAAGCATGCCTGCGGGCAAGGCAGGGCTGAAGGCCGGCGACAAGATTCTTGCGATCGATGGGCAGGCGCTGCACTCAGCGCCGGCGATCCTTGCCTACCTGCAGCAGATGCGTGGCGCGCCGGTGACAGTGAAGGTCCAGAGCGGGAACACCGTGCATGATTTGCAGGTGACGCCGCGGATTGCCGATACGGGGGAAGGGAAGGTCTACCAACTCGGCTTTGAGACCGAACCGCCGCCGTTCAAGGTGGAGGAGCTGCCGCTGCCGGCGGCGATGATCCAGTCGGCGAAGTTCAACGTGAAGAACTCCAGCCTGATCATCGAAGTGCTGCGCCGCATGGTGACGCGGCATATGGCGGTGCAAAACCTGAGCGGGCCGATCGGCATCGCGCGCGAGACGGGACTGGCCGCGACCTCGCCGGGCTGGCAGCCGATCATCGCGCTGATGACAGTGATCAGCCTCAACCTCGGCATCTTCAACCTGCTGCCGGTGCCGATACTGGACGGCGGCGTGGTCCTGCTGCTGCTGATCGAAAGCGTGCTGCGGCACGATCTCGACCAGAAGTTCAAGGAGCGCATCTACCAGGGAGCTTTTGTGCTGCTGCTGCTGTTCGCGGCATTCGTGATGATCAACGACATCACCAAGCTTCCGATCCTCTCGAAGGTCAAGCCGTAAGTGAGCGGAGGGCAGGCGGCGGAAGCCGCCTCCACGACAAGACTGGAACGGCAGGCTGCCGGAGCGCTCGACGCTGGATTCGATTCCGGACTGCGGCGGTTTCTTGGCTGGGCGGTCATTCTGATCACCAGCGGTTACACATTCCTCGATTACTGGAACTACAGCCGTAGCTTCCATGAGGGAGGCGGCGGTGAGTGGGAGGCGCTGCTGGCCGGACGCGGCTTTGCCCCGGCGCAGTACCGCATCGGCGTGCTGCGCGCTGCGGACCTGCTGGCGCGGCTGACCCATACGCATCTGCGGCATATGTTTGCCGTCATCGACTTCGTCTGTGTGGGCGTCAGCCTGTCGCTGCTGCTGTGGCTGCTCAGTCGCAGCGAAATCTTTCGTGCGGCGAGCCGCATAGCCCAGTGGCTGCAGGCGAGCCTGGCGCTGGGCTGTTGCCTGCTGTATCTGCTGTGGAGCTTCTGGTACCAGAAGCCGGAGACGCATGCCACTCTGCTGGTGCTGGTGCTGAGCGCGGCGGCGGCGCAGTGGCGGCGCGTTCCGGCGGTCGTCGCGCTGATCGCGCTGGCGGCTATCGGTGCTACGGTGCGGGTGGATGCCGTCATCGCCTTTCATGTGGGATTTCTAATCGCGTGCCTGCTGCCGCAGTCGCGATCGCTGCTGTTGGGCCGCGCGGTGCAAGCGGTGGCGAGTGTGCTTTCCCTCGCGGCGGCCATCGGCGTTGCGTACTTCATCATGCACAGGATGTATCCCGCTGCGCCGCGGCAGGTGGCGGCCTTGCAGCTCTTCAGCAACCTGAGGGCATGGATGAACTACTTCGTCGTCGCGATGGCGCTGTTTCCCTGGTGGATCACGCTCCGGCTGGCGGTACGCCGCTGGCGTGCGCTGGATGGCTGGTCGGTGGGGCTGGTGATCGGCTCGGTGGTGCACTTCGCGCTCTTCTACATCCTGGGTATGGCGTGGGAGGTGCGCATCTTCCTGCCCTTCGCGATGACGCTGGTTCCGCTTACGGTGACGCTGGCTTATGCGGCGATCGAGCCAAGGCAGGCCGCCGCTGAAGCCCCGCTACACTGAACCCATGTCGCCACCTCATACCGTCTCCATCCGGGTCCGCTATGCGGAGACCGACCAGATGGGTGTCGTCTACTACGCCAACTACTTTGTATGGTTTGAGATTGGCCGCGTGGAGTTGATGCGCTCGCTCGGCTTCGACTACCGCGAGATTGAAGAGCAGGCACAGTGCTTCCTGCCTGTGGTGGAGGCGAACTGCCGCTACAAGGCGCCTGCCCGCTATGACGATCTGCTCACGCTGGAGACCCGCGTGCTCAACCAGCGCACGTCGATGATCCGCTTCGGCTACCGGCTGCTGCGGGAAACGCCGCAGGCGGAGCCTGTTCTCTTAGCCGAAGGCGAGACGGTGCACGTCGTCGTGGACCGCGCGATGCAGAAGACGGCGCTGCCGGAGCGCTTTGCGGCGGCGCTGCGCGGTATGACGGGGCACGTGCACGAGTAGGCGCATACCCGGAAAGTTGTCTTGCTAATCCTCAGAACCAGAGGATATCTATGAGTGCATGAGGAAGACTGCCCTGGCTCTTTTTGTTGTGGTGTTGCTATCGGCTGCTGCACCTGCATTTGCCGTTACCCACCATCGTCATCACCATCATCACCATTCTCAACGGCCTGCATAATCCGCGGCCGGAGAGAAACCCACGGGCGAGACCACAACGGTCTCGCCTTTCGCTTTCCCGGCTCGCGTTCGGATGGACGGCCGCGGGCCATTTCCTGGAACATTTCGCGACGGCGATCGCCGCACTTGCCAAGAGCGATAGGTCAAAGTGAGAATCCTGCAGGATATCCATGGACAACGCAGGTGTCGGCCAAAGCTCCGCCGCACGAAACTCCGCCGGGCTAAACTCCCCCGGGTTAGGACGAGGGGGCAGCTTTGCACCCGCGCTGTTTCTGCTCTTCGTCGCGGTGTTGATCAACTATGTCGACCGCGGGAATCTCTCCGTCGCCGCGCCGCTGTTGAAGGAGGAGTGGCATCTCAGCGCCTCCGTCCTCGGAGCGCTCTTCTCCGCATTCTTCTGGACCTACACCGCGATGCAGTTCGTGGGTGGATGGGTATTCGATCGTTTCGATCCATGCCGCGTGCTGGCTCTCGGCTTCCTTGTGTGGTCGCTTGCCACGGCGCTGACCGGCCTGTCCACGGGCTTCGCAATGCTGCTGTCGTTGCGGCTGCTGCTGGGGGTGGGCGAATCAGTCATCTGTCCTACGTCTTCTCAGATTCTGGCTCGCTACCTGCCGGAGGAGAGTCGCGGCTTCGCGAATGGAATCGTGTGCGGGGCAATGCGCTGCGGGGCAGTTGTGGGAACCTTCGGCGGCGGATTGCTGATGGCAAGGTACGGATGGCGTCCTGCATTTCTCGGTATCGGCGTCCTGAGTCTGCTGTGGATCCCTGCATGGTTGCGGTGGAGGCCGCATGCAGAAGTGATAGCCACGACAGTCCCAAAAGGCCAGACGCCTGCGTTCGCAGAGATATTGGAACAGCGCTCATTCTGGGGCGTATCCGCCGGCCATTTCTGCAGCAATTATCTGCTGTACTTCATGGTCACGTGGCTGCCTTTCTACCTGGTGCGGGAACAGCATATGACGATGACGGCGATGTCACGAATTGCTGCTCTTTACTACTTGACGGACGCCGCTTCCGCCTTCGCAACCGGCGCGCTTGCCGATCTGTGGATGCGGCACGGAGGCACGACTACGCAGGTGCGCAAGACAGCGATGGGGGTGGGATTCGCGCTTGCCGCTGTCTCGCTTGGCTGCCTGTCACTGGCAACGCCAGCCACGTATCTCTACTATTTGTTGCTTGCAGGAGTGGGCTGCGGCATGACCAGCGCCACTTTATTTGCGTTCGGCCAGACGCTTGCCGGTCCATTGGGCGTTGGACGATGGATTGGTCTCCAGAATGGCTTCGCGAACTTTGCCGGCGTCATTGGGCCGGCGTTGACAGGTTTTCTGGTCGACAGGACCGGGCACTTCGCAGCAGCGTTAGTGATTTCGGCTGCCGTATGCGTGGTTGGAGGACTCGCGTGGGTCTTGGTGGTCGGACGCGTGGAGCCAATTCGCTGGAAATCGAGCGTTTCGCTGAGCGATGTGTCTGAAGCAGTGTGAAGTGATCAGACGAGCAGGTCGCGCGGCTTGACGTGGTCGCGGATGAAGGTGACCGTGGCGTCGAGCGAGGTGCCGGGGCCGAAGATGGCAGCGACGCCCTGTTGCTTGAGGAACGCGACATCCTGCTCGGGAATGGTGCCGCCGACGACGACGAGAACGTCGCTCGCGCCGCGCTCTTTGAGCAGCGTAGTCACGCGGGGCACGATGGCGTTGTGCGCGCCGGAGAGGATGCTCAACCCTACACAATCAACGTCTTCCTGCAGAGCGGCATTGACGATCATCTCCGGTGTCTGGCGCAGGCCGGTGTAGATGACCTCCATGCCGGCGTCGCGCAGCGCGCGTGCGATGACCTTGGCGCCGCGGTCGTGGCCGTCCAGACCGGGCTTGGCGACCAGGACGCGAATGGGTGGTGGAGACGATTCGGGCATCGGACAGAGGAGACTATCACAGCCGGGCTGCTATCAGAGTCGCCGGTCCGGTCGGGCGCCGCATCGTTTCTGCGGAAATGGCATCTCTTCGATATGCGATCGAAGGGCGCCAATTCGAACGTGATGCTGCCAGAGGCGCAGTTTCGCGCCATCGGCCGGGCACTTGCCGATCCGCACCGCTTTGCCATCCTGCAGCAGGTGGCTGCGGCGGACGGCATGGCGTGCAGCCGGCTTGGGGAGCACGACGTCCTCAGCCCAGCGACGGTCTCTCACCACATGAAGGAGCTCAGCGAGGCGGGCCTGATCGAGGTGAAGCGGGAAGGCCGGGATGCGTATCTTTCGCTCATCCGGCCGGTCCTGGATGCCTACCTGGAGCGTCTGTCCTCTCTCTGAATGCCCGGAAATTCTCCACAGCGGCATCCTGAATCCATTCCGTAGGCCGCGCATCTGTTCGATATACGTCGAATTATTCGATGGACATCGAAATGAGGTAGACAGATGGCGAAGCTTACAGGGAAAGTGGCGGTAGTGACCGGAGCGTCGAAGGGAATTGGCGCCGCTATAGCGAAGGAACTGGCCGCGCAGGGCGCATCGGTAGTGGTGAACTACGCTTCGAGCAAAGAGGGCGCGGAGAAGGTGGTTGCGGAGATCACCAAAGGGGGCGGCAAGGCCATCGCGGTGGGCGGTAGCGTCGCCAAGGCCGCAGAGATCGAACAGCTGTTCGCTGAGACGAAGAAGGCCTACGGCAAAGTGGACATTCTGGTGAACAACGCGGGCGTGTACGCGTTTGTGCCACTCGAGGGAATCGTGGAAGAGGAGATCGACCGCATCTACGACACCAACGTACGGGGGCTACTGCTGGCCACCAAGGCGGGCGTGGCGTTGTTTCCGCCAGAGGGCGGGAGCGTGATCAACATTGGCTCGGTGGCGAGCGAGCAGACACCTCCCATGTCGGCGGTGTACAGCGGCAGCAAGGGCGCGGTCGACGCGATTACCCGCGTCTTCGCGAAGGAGCTTGGACCGAAGAAGATCCGCGTCAATTCGGTGAACCCGGGGCCCGTGGCGACGGAAGGCTTCAAGTCGTCGGGCATCGAGGGTAGCGACTTCGAAAAAGGCATGATCCAGAGCACGCCCCTGGGCCGCCTGGGCCAGCCAGACGATGTCGCGACGGTGGTGGCGTTTTTAGCATCGGACGACGCGCGATGGATCACCGGATCACTGCTCCAGGTTGCGGGCGGCTTGCGGTAAATAGCTGTTGGCGGAGTGCTCGCAGCGTGCTCATATGGTGAGCGCCCGCCAACTTCATGGAGTCAGCCTGTAGCGGTCGCGCGGATAGAGCACTGCCTGACGCACATTCGGAAGGTCCAGAATGCGCGCTGTCAGTCTCTCCAGGCCGATGGCGAAGCCTCCATGGGGAGGCATTCCCAGATCGAACATCCTGAGGTGGCTTTCAAAATTCGCAGGCTCCATGCCGCGTCCGCGCAGAGCGGATTCCAGATCGTCGCGACGATGCAAGCGTTGGCCACCGGTCGTGATCTCGATTCCTTCAAAGAGCAGGTCGAAGCTGTTGGCGGCTCCATGAGCGTCGCGTGGAGCGGTGTAGAAGGGGCGTGCCCCGAGTGGGAATCCCAGAACGAATACCGCGGAGCTTCCAGTCTTATCCTTTGCGAGCTGACATAGCTGCCGCTCGGCTTCGGGATCCAGGTCGTCGGTCAGATCCGCACGATGGAAGTGCTCCTTCAAAAGTTCGAGGCATTCTTCGAACTCCCAGCAGGGTGCATTCAGCATCTGCGGAAGCGGGGTTTTCCGATGGGCGTCAAGTATGGGAGCGTAGCTCTTCTGTAAGCCCTCAAAGATATAGGCCAACAGCTCGCGCTCCAGTTGGATGACATCTTCGGGGCCGTCGATAAAACCGAATTCCACATCAAGGGAGTAGTACTCGGTAAGGTGGCGGCTCGTCGCGTGGGGCTCCGCTCGGTAGACGTGGCCGGTTTCAAAGACCCTTTCAAAACCGGCGACGCAATGTTCTTTGTAGAACTGCGGGCTTTGCGCCAGATACGCGATGCGATCAAAGTACTTCAGGGCGAAGAGATTGGTTCCACCTTCGGTTCCAGACGCCACAATCTTCGAGGTGATAATCTCCGTGAAGCGCTGGCTGCTCAGGTATTCGCGAAAGAGTTTCAGCAGCGCTGCCTGCACCTGAAACACATCGCCCACAAGAGGGTTCCGCAGCGCCAGGGGACGGTGCTCCAACAGCGTCTCCAGTCCGACAGATTCGATGTCGGAAGCGGCGTTGAAAGGGAGATTCGCTGCCGCGCGGTTGAGCACGCGAACTTCGAGAATCGAGACTTCGCATCCCGATTTTGCGCGTTGGTCGGCTCGCACGCTGCCGCGAACTTCGATGACGTCCTCTGCCTTGAGATGGAGCTCTCGGATGACCCCGGAAGCGCCGACGCACTGCGCTTCACCCGAGCAGTCTTTCAAAATGACAAAAGTGGTTTTGCCTAGCACGCGGAGCCGGTAGACCCAACCGCGCAGGGTTACTTCCTGGTGCACGAATGCAGCGAGGGACTGAATGAAGACGCGCTGGCTTGCGGCACGGAGCATCGCAAAAACCTCCACAGACGGAGAATTTCTGCTGGAGCCGCGAATCGCGGCGGTGCCATCCAGCTTCCGGCGAGTGCCGGCGCTCTATTGACGTTTATTTCGTAACGACACGTTTCCCGCTACTAGGGCCTGCTGAAGCCAGCTTCCTTTTTACGGGAACCTCTCAGAGGGTCTGTCCTCTTCGACGAGTTCTTTCCATGCTGCCATGGGGCGATTCGGATGACAAGCCGGCAAAGGCGCCATCCGCGGGCTGAAGTGCGCAGCGGAGCGCTATTTGTCGCTGGCTACGAGGTGCCCTTGGTCGATTCCCGAACGATCGATTTTGGGGAATGATCAATCATTTGTGAAGATCGGAGGTGCGGTTTGTGCAGGCGAGGCCTTTGTCTGCGATCAGCAGACCCTAATGGATGCGTGGTAGACTCCGGTCGTTTTCCAGGAGGCCGCTATGCGACTCGGGATCATGATTCTCGTCTGTCATATGACGTTCGCTTTCGGCCAGGCACATTCTCCTGCAGCAGGTGCGCACCAAGAGAAAGCAGGGGGAGATGTGGTGGCCGATCAATTGGTGGGCGTCTGGCGTCTGGTAAGCGTGGAAACGACGCGGTCGAACGGCGAAGTCATCTACCCTTTCTACGGAAAACATCCAGAGGGATTGCTGGTTTATGACCGCAGCGGGTGGATGAGCGTGCAAATGGTCTCCGATCCGCAGCCGTCAGTACCTCGGAGCGACTCCCGCCAAGGCTTCATCGCGGCACCGCCGGCAGAAAAGATGACAGCCGTTGATGGCTACTACGCCTACTACGGCACGTGGACTGTAAACGGTGCTGGTTCAGCCGTCACGCACCATATCCACCAGTCACTGTATCCAGGTGAGCGAGGTGAGGACGCAGTCCGGCAATTGTCGATAGACGGTCATCGGCTGACACTCCTCGCGAAAGCTCATGAGATGGGAGAAGATCATCAGCGCCGACTGGTTTGGGAGCGCGTCCCGCCTTCGTCGCATTAGCTGAGAGTGTTGCAGCCAGGACTTTCCGGATCGTCGGCGATCGGGAAGTGGACTGACACCGCCTGATCATCCACTTGAGAGGGACGCGGCTTATCTGCGTCGAGGCCACGCCGACAGGAACCCGGGTAGCGCAGAATTACTTGTCGCGGGCGACGACGAAATCCGGCATCCAGAGCAGGGCGCGTCGCTCGTCGCTCTCCGGCAGGTCGGTGACCAGCGCGCGCGCCAGGTCGGCGTAGCGATACGCAGAGGCGAGTGCGTAGTCGACCGAGCGATGCCGTTCGAGGATGCCAAGAATCTCTGCGTGTGCGACATGGTCGAATGACTGATCGGCGAGCACCTGGTCGATGATGGCGCGCTCCGCCGGGGTGCCGTGATTGTAGGCGTGGATGACAGGCAGGGTGGCTTTGCCCTCGCGCAGATCGCTGGCGACCGGCTTGCCGAGCGTCTCTTCACTGGCGGTGAGGTCGAGCACGTCGTCGACGATCTGGAAGGCGACGCCGAGGTTGCGGCCGTATTCGCCGAGCTGCTCTTCTGTTGCCTCGTTCACATCCGCGAGCACCGCGCCCAGCCGCATGGAGACGCGGAAGAGGCAGGCGGTTTTGCGGTAAATCAGGTCGTAGTATTCGGTCTCGGAGACGAGGCGGCCCAGGGTCTCGGTCTGCAACAGCTCGCCCTCGACCATTTGCTGGGTGAGGCCGATGAGCAGATCGAGCACCTTGAAGTTACGTTCTTCCAGCGCGACGCGGAAGGCCTGCATGTAGAGCCAGTCGCCGACCAGAACGCAGCGCGAGTTGCCCCAGGTGGTGTTGGCGGAGGGCCGGCCGCGGCGGGTGTCGGCCGCATCGATGATGTCGTCGTGAACGAGGGTGGCAGTGTGGACCATCTCCACCACGGCGCCGAGCCGGACGCTGCCGCGGCCGCGATAGCCGAGCGCGCGCGCCGCCAGCAGCAGCAGGGTGGGCCGGATGCGCTTGCCGCCGCCTTCGCGCAGGTAGCCGGCAATCTCGGTGATGGCCTGGACGGTCGAGTCGGAGTCGCGCGCGAGCTCCCGCTCCACGGCGCGAAGGTCTTCCCGCAGCAGCTCGAACACCTCTTTCGCTGTCCCTACCGCTTGTGTGCTCACGTAGGTGCGGGCTCTCCTTCAAGTAGTGTATCTGGTCCCCGGAGACGGCGAATATCTGGTGAAGTGCGAGATGGCCCAGCAGTAGGCGAAGCCGTCAGTTCGAGCGGTAGTTCGTGAACTGCAGATCGAGGCCGAACTCGTGACCGCGCAGCAGGGCAATCGCCTCCTGCAGCGTGTCGCGATCCTTGCCGGTGATGCGCACGGTCTCGCCCTGGATGGAGGCCTGTACCTTCTTCTTCGAGTCCTTGATCAGCTTCACGATCTCCTTGGCCTTCTCGCTGGGGATGCCCTGCTGCAGCGTGACCTTCTGGCGG
>JAUTWX010000355.1 GCA_030838385.1 Acidobacteriaceae bacterium | reverse complement strand
GCAGATATGGCGGCGCGGAAAGACCACGCGGAAGCCGGCGCTGCGTAGCACACGTGCGGCGGCGTCCAGCACCTGCGGTTGCAGATAGTTGTTCCACGTGTCCGGCCAGAGCAGGACGGTCTTCTGGTCGCTCTCATTCTTCGCGGGAGCGTCCTGTTGCTGCATGAAGGTGCGTGAAGCAAAGCGTGGGAGCGAGCGTTGCGGTGCTACGTCGGCGATTCGTTTCGCAAGCGCCTCCAGGCCGGGCACTGTAAGTACCGCGTTCGCGACGGAAGGCGCGAAGGACGCCAGCCGGGCCCAGCGATCCATGAAGCCGAAGAGATAGTGGGGCAGCGGATGCACGCGGTTCGCATAATGCTGTGCTAAGAACTCGGCTTTATACGTAGCCATGTCCACCCGCACCGGGCATTCGCTCTTGCACGCCTTGCAGGAGAGGCAGAGGTCCAGCGCCTCGTGCACCTGTTCGTTTTGCCACTGGTCGGGCAGCGCATCGCTTTGCATCAGCTCCCACAGCAGGTGCGCGCGGCCGCGCGTGGAGTGCTGCTCCTCGCCTGTCGCCATATAGCTGGGGCACATGGTGCCGCTGTTAGTTTTGCGGCACGCGCCTACGCCCACGCAGCGCATGGTCGCGTTTGAGAAAGCTCCGTCGTCATCAGGGAAGGCGAAGTGCGTGTGCGGGCGCGCCGGCTCGTAGCCCGGCCCTACGCGCAGCTTCTCTTCTGGCTGGTAAATGCGCGGATCGTCCGGCGTTCCCATCATCTTGCCGGGATTCATGCGGTTGCCCGGATCCCATAGCGCCTTGAACTCGCGAAAGGCCTGCATCAGCTCCGGACCGAACATCTTCGGCAGTAGCGCGCCACGCGACTGGCCGTCGCCATGCTCGCCGGAGAGCGATCCGCCGAACTCGAGCACGATGTCGGCCGCGCGCTCGATAAATTCGCGATACGCCTTTACGCCTTCGATCGAGCGGAAATCGTAGCTCATGCGCGTGTGAATGCAGCCCTGGCCGAAGTGTCCATAGATAGGCATGACGTAGCCGAATTCCTGGACCAGCGCATGCAGCTTGCGCAGGTAAGCGCCCAGCTTTGCCGGGGGCACGGCGGAGTCCTCCCAGCCCTCCCACAACTCCGGCACGCCGGGGACAAACGTAACCGCGCCGAGAGCAGATTCCCGCACGCGCCACACCCGCTCCGCCTGCTCGCCGTCTACACGCTTGGCCTGCGGCGGAGTGGGCCAGTCAGCAGTTGCGGCGACGAAGCGTTCCGCCTGCGATCGCGCATCGTCGTCGGAATCGCCGCCAAACTCGACGAGCAGAAATCCGCGGCCCTCCGGCAGCAGCTCGATGTCTTCCAGCGCCATCTGCTTGCGGCGCAGAAAGTCGACCAACTGGATGTCGAAGCCTTCCAGACCGATCGGCTTGTAGTTCAGGATTTCCGACACCGCATCGGCGGCGACGAAGATATCGCTGAGACCGAGCACCACCAGCTGGCGGTGCTGCGGGCTCTTCATCAGTCGCACTGTTGCCTCGAGCACGGTGATGCAGGTGGCTTCCGTGCCGACCAGCGCGCGCGCGACGTGGAAGCCGTTCTCGGGCAGCAACTGGTCGAGGTTGTAGCCGGAGACGCGGCGCGGAATATCGGGGAAACGCTCGCGGACCAGAGATGCGTAATCATCGCGAAGGCGTTTCAACCCGGCATAGATCCTACCGGTGCGGCCGCCTCCAGCGATGGCTGCCTCCAGGGCGTCTTCGCTCATCGGGCCGAGCGTCATGCGCGTGCCGTCGTAGAGCAGGACGTCGAGCGACTCGATATTGTCGACCGTCTTTCCACCCATCAGCGCGTGCACGCCGCAGGAGTTGTTGCCGATCATGCCGCCGATGGTGCAGCGGTTGTGAGTTGCCGGATCGGGCGCAAAGGTCAGCTTGCCGCGCTCCGCTTCGGCGCGCAGCGTATCGAGCACAACGCCAGGCTCGACGCGCGCTCGCTGGGCTTCATAGTCGATGGATACGATGCGGCGCATGTACTTCGAAAAGTCGAGCACCACAGCGACGTTGCAGCAGTTGCCCGGGATGCTGGTGCCGCCGCCGCGCGACAGCACCGCCGCGCTGAACTCGCGGCACGCTGCTACGGTTGCTATTGCGTCGTCTGCATCGAGCGGCAGCACAACTCCGATGGGTAGCTGGCGATAGTTTGAGGCATCGGCGGCGTAGAGCGCCCGCGATGCGGGATCAAAGCGGACTTCACCGCGAACGGTAGCGCGCAGCCGTGCTTCGAGCGCAGCATGTGCCGCGAAGTCCTCATGCGGCAAGTGAGTATCTGGCAAAGCATTCAGAATGGTGAATGGCGAGCCGCTGTCCATCATCAGACCTCGTTTAATGTGGGTGGCGGCAGTGGCGGAATCTTCTCTGCCTCAGCCTCCGTATTGCGACCCGTCACCGTCGAGATCAGCGTCGTCACGAGCAGGTTGATGACAGCCGCGGGCAGCGCTGCGTAAACGGCGAAGGTGTGGCCGGACAAATGCAGCGGGAAGACCGACGTCTTCATGCCCATGGAGACGACCATCGCCGTGCCGGCCGCCATACCCGCGGCCCATCCGGCCAGCAGCGCCGTGCCACGGAACCACCGCGTGAATAACCCGCAGAGGATCGCGGGCACCATCTGCATGATCCAAATGCCGCCCAGCAACTGCAGCTCGATGGCGTACTGCGCACTGCCGATAAGAATGAAGGCCAACGCACCGAACTTGATGACGAGCGAGACCAGCTTGGCCATGCGCGCCTCCTGTGGAGGAGTCAGCGGCGTGCGCACAAACTCGCCCCACAGGTTGCGCGTGAATAGATTTGCCGTGGCGATGGACATGATCGCGGCCGGCACCAGCGCGCTGATGCCGATTGCCGCCAGACAGAAGCCAGCAAACCACTGAGGGAACATGCGGAGGAACAGCAGCGGGACAACAGCCGAAGTATCTTTGGACTGAATACCGGCGGCAAGCGCCATGAGCCCGAGCAATGCGATCAGGCCAAGCAGCAGGTTGTATGCCGGCAGGAGCGCCGCGTTGCGTCGCAAGGTATTCGCGCTGGAGGCGCTGATGGCTCCCGTAAACGAGTGAGGGTAGAACAGCAGCGCAAGGCTGGAGCCGATGGCCAGCGTCGAGTAGCTCCAGTATTGCGACGGCCGCAGCAGGATGGACGCTGCCGGCTTGTGTGTGGCGAGAGCATGCCCGGCATTCGCAAAGATGGCGCCGTAGCCGCCCAGTTTCGCGGGGATGATGACGACCGCGGCGATCACCATGATGTAGAGCATCACGTCTTTGACGACGGCGATGACTGCAGGTGCGCGCAGGCCGCTGGTATAGGTATAGGCGGCAAGGATGACGAAGGCGACGATCAGCGGCCACTCGCCCTTCACGCCCAGTGCGGCGATCACCTCGCGGATGCCAACCAGCTGCAGCGCGATGTAGGGCATGCTTGCCAGAATGCCGGTGAGTGCGAATGCGACGGAGAGCCAGCGGCTGCGATAGCGGCCTCGCACATAGTCAGAGAGGGTTATGTAACGCTCGCGGTGGCAGATCGTCCACAGTTTGGGCAGCACCAGCATCATCAGCGGGTAATTGAGAATGCAGTACGGAACGGCGAAGAAGCCAGGCGCACCCGCGCCGTAGAGCGCCGCAGGCACGGCGATGACCGTGTACGCCGAGTAGAAGTCGCCGCCAATCAGGAACCAGACGATGAGCGTGCCGAAGCGGCGTCCGGCAAGGCCCCACTCTTCCAGGCTGTGCAGGTCCGCACGCCGCCAACGGGCCGCGAGGAAGCCGGCCGCCGTCACCACCAGAAAGCAGAGGCAAAAGACGACGAGCGCTGTGGTGTGGATCGCCGGTGGCATCGAGTGAGATTGTACGACGCGCGAGTCCTCTATTATTTGCCGCGGATGCTGTCCACGCTGAACGCGGTTGAGCCGTGGATGACCAGCGTGAGCAGCGCGACCAGGTAGAGCACCATCAGCTCGCCATGATCCGAGCCCGGCCCTCTGCCAAAGAAGGGGAAGCGATGCACCAGCGCCCACGCCACCAGGATGTTGCAGAAGGAGAAGAGCGCGACCCAGCGCGTCCAGATGCCGAGCGTCAACAGCAGGGCGCAGACAAAGTCTGAAGCGAAAGCGATGAAGAAGGACGCATGCGCGCCAATGTGGATGGGATCGGGAAAGTGCGCCATATGCTGCGCCCAGTGCATTGGCTGCTTCTCCCAGCCGTGGCGCAGGAAGAGCGTTGCTCCGGTGCCGATGCGCAGAATGGCGAGTCCTGCCTCTCCGCCGCCTGCCGATTGTTTTGCGAATGCCATCGCGTTCTCTCTTTCAGATTTTAGTGAAGCAGACCGTTGCCGCCGGGCGCGGTCCACTCATCCACCACCACATCGAGATCGTTCACGATGCGGATGGCCTGCTCCACGTTGCGCCGCACCTGCGCGCGATCCTGGCGTGAGGCGGTGGGCGATTCTTCGATGGCGACGACGCGCCCATAGGGCCACGCAAAATCCGGTACGGCCGCCAATGCCTCAGGCAGGTCGGCCATGCGAATCTCCAGCTCCTGCCTGCGCGCGGCCGCCGGGTGCAGCAGCGTGCCCGCGTCCAGCGCACTGCTGGTCTGCTGGGGGAAGATGACGCGCAGGGTCAGCGTGTCACGGTGCACGCTCAGAAAAGGATTCTGCCATGCAGCGGTGCTGTGGACATTCACATACAGATGCTTCGAGGGCGGTGGTATCTCTTCGAGCGACACGCGCGCGGTCGCTTCATTCTTCGCAAGCGCCCGCGCCTGCTGCTGCTGCAACTGGCGCGGAGTCGGCTGCTGCGGGCCGCTGGACGGTGCGCTGCTCCGGCAGCCGGCGAAGAGCATCAGCGGAAGCACGAAGGCGAAAGCGGCGCGTTTTGCGTTCAGGCACAGAGAGCGTTCGAAGGAATGAGCGGGAAGGGCGCGGTGCACCTGCTTAGGATATCAATCCACGCACGCAACAAAGGCTTTTAGCGATTGTCGAACTAGCGTCCCTGCCATGCGGGGGCGCGCTTCTCCAGGAAGGCGCGCGTGCCCTCCGCCTTGTCGTCGGTGGCGCAGGCCAAGCCGAAGAGCGAGGCTTCCAGCTCCAGTCCGGCCTCGATCGGCAGGTCGTAGCCGCCCTCGACGGCACGCAGGCAGCCGGAGACGGCCAATGGCGCCTGCTGCGCGATCGCGCGTGCCAGCGTCTCGGCGCGGGACATCAGAGCCTCCGCTGGTACGACCTCGTCGACTAGACCGATGCGGAAGGCTTCTTCGGCACCGACCATGTCGCCGGTCAGCAGCAGCTTGAGCGCGGCGCCCTTGCCTACTAACCGCGGCAGCCGCTGCGTGCCACCGTAGCCGGGCACCAGGCCGAGCTTCACCTCCGGCTGGCCGAGCCGTGCGCGCTCGCTCGCGATGCGGATAGTGCAAGCCATCGCCAGCTCGCAGCCGCCGCCGAGCGCGAAGCCCTGGATGGCTGCAATCACCGGTTTGCCGCAGGTCTCGATTTTGCGAAACACCGCCTGCCCGCGACGCGCAAGCTGCTGGCCGTCGGTAGCGGAGAGGGCTGCCAACTCGCTGATGTCGGCGCCGGCGGCGAATGCCTTCTCGCCCGCGCCGGTCACGATGATGGCGCGTACGGTTGAATCGCCAGCGAGTGCGGTGAAGGCATCGTCGAGGTCAGCGAAGAGCGCGCGATTCAGCGCATTCATCACCTTGGGGCGATTGAGAGTCACAACCGCGTACGCATCGCTTTTCTCCAGCAGCAGGGTCTCGTAGAGCATGGGACAACTCCTCGTGAGGGGCTTCGTGCGAATGCAGAACGGCTGAGTGTAGCAGCCTCCGCCGCACACTCGCTGGAGCACGAACGCTGTGGGGCCGGATGGTAGATTGGAAAAAGAATGATTGGAATTGGCAGAGAATGATCAAGGGAATCACCTTCGTGCATGCGGCCAGCACGCCCGCCGTCTACGACACGCTGCATAGTTTTTTTTCTGCGCTCGGCCTGGAGCCCGGCCGCAGTTGGCAGACGGACGGCAGCCGCGGAGCGCCGTTCCTCGCGCCCGTGGGCAGCTTCGAATTGCTGGACGGCATGGCCCACCTGCCGGCCGAGGTGCTGATCGAAGTCACGGCTATTGACGACATGCACCAGGCCGCAAAGCAGTGGCTGGAGGAAGCAGTCGGCGCGCCGGAGGCGGCGCGCCGACTGAGCAACGTTGCGCCGACCACATGGAAGTCGCTCGCGTTCACCATCGAGCCGGTGGCCGGCATCCCTTTCGCCTTCTGGCAATGGGAGGACCCGCTGCGAGGCAAGCCGCTTGCCATAGAAGGCGATCTCTCCGCAGCCGGCATGCGCTTCGCGATCGTTGTGGCCCGCTGGAACGCGGTCATCACCGATCGCCTGCTGCAGGGCACGCTGGATGGTCTGCTACGCAGCGGCGGATCCCGCGAGCAGATCGAGATCATGCGCGTGCCCGGTGCGTGGGAGATCCCTTCGGCCGCCCGCGCGCTCGCGGAGAGCAAGCGCTTCGATGGTGTCATCGTGCTCGGCTGTCTGCTGCGTGGCGAAACGGCGCACTACGAAGCGATTTATAACGAGGTGAGCCGCGGCATCGGCCAGTCGCAGCAGGAGACGGGCGTGCCGCACGGCTTCGGCGTGCTGACCTGCGAGACGCTGGAGCAGGCGCTGGACCGCGCCGGCATAAAGGCAGGGAACAAGGGGTTCGAGGCCGCCGTCGCCACCATCGAGATGGTGGATGTGCATCGCAAAATTGCCACTGGAGCGGTTACAGACAGGCGGCCGGCATGACCCAGCCCTCAGGCAAGCGCCGCAAGTCGCGGGAGCTCGCCATGCAGATGCTGTTCCAGGCAGATGTGGGCAAGCAGACGCCGGACCAGGTGCGGCAGAGCTTCTGGAAGGCGCGCGAAGAGGCGATCGACATGGACACGCGCGGCTTTGCCGAGGACCTCTTCCGCGTGGCCACTGTGCGCGAGGAGGAGATCGATGCGCTTATCCAGCAGCACTCGGTGCACTGGCGCATCCCGCGCATGCCGGCGGTCGATCGCAACCTGCTGCGTCTCGCCGTTGCGGAGCTGCTGGGCTTCCCCGGAACGCCGGTGCCCATCGTCATCAACGAATCACTGGAGATCGCGAAGCGCTACTCGGCGCCCGACTCACTCCGCTTCCTTAACGGGATACTCGACGCGATTGCGAAGAGCCGGAAGTAGCGACTCGGCCCGGCAGGCACTGAAAGACAAAAACAGACAAGACCAGACGACGGCGGAAATGCGCTGCTGTGCTGGTGTCGTCTGTCGTTGTCTGAAGTTATCTGTAGTTCTGTTGCTAAGGAATCGCCCTGGGCTTCACCGCCAGGAACATCGCGGGCGTGATGCCGCCGTTGCCGTCAGGCAGATTGGGGTTGAACTGCTCCGTATCCGTCAGCGTGCTGGTGGAGACCATGTGCATGTTGCTGTCGCCGGCAGTCGAGACGAAGATGTCTGCGTAGTCCGGGCTGAAGATGGCTGCTATCGGCGTCGTAGCCTGTGCGCCAGTAAGTTTCACCGGGGTGAGCGTGCCGGCCCCACCCGCTGCCGGAATCGCGTACACCGGCAGTTGCGCATTGCCGGGAGTAGCATTGGGCGACTCATACGTAACTACGGCCAGCGACGAGTTCGGCGAGATCACTACCTGGTGGATCAGGGACGGCGCGTACGTGGCCAGTGACTGCGGGTAATTGGCAGAATCGGTGATCTGCAGCGGAAGCGTCGCTTTGGTCGTTGGATCGGTGGGACAGGCGCCGGAAACGATAGTCTCTCCGGCCGGCGGTGCCGCGTTCGTCGGAACGACGACGTTCGAGTCGATCAGTTGCATCGGACTCGCCGTCGCGCTGATTACGTGTTTGCCGTCCGTGGTGCTGGCCAGATGATCCGCAGCGAAGCCGTAGCCCACTGCCGCGCCAGGCACGGCCGATGGGTAATTATCGACCGGCGTCAGGCGGGTGTCCGGGCAGTAGCCGCGCGCCGTGGTGTTCTGGCCGGAGAGGAAGGCGCCGAACTGCGGCACGGCGAGCGAGAGATCCGGCGAGCAGAAGACGTTATAGGAGGTGTTCGCATCTGCGCCGGTTCCACCGTTTGCCGGGCACCCTGCTACGGGCGTGCCGTTGGTGGGGTCCAGGGTCTCCGTGCTCCACCCGGTGAAGGTGTTGTACACGTACAGCTTGTTAGTGCCCACGATGTAAATGGTGCTGCCGTCCGGAGAGAAGGACGCGCGCTGTCCCACGCCGCCGTACTGGGTCACGATGCTCGCCGGAGTTCCGGTGCTGCCGGCGCTCCCGGTGCCGCCGGTTGTCGTCGAGCCCGCGACGGCTGGCTGATAGACATACAGGATCTGCCGGGCGCGATCGTTGATCACCACCTCGTTGTTGGCGGGCGAGACCGCCAGCACCACGCCGGGCACCGTCGTGTCTTCCTTGGTGAGCGTATTGGTGGCGGCGGCGACGATCATCAGCTCGCGAAAGCTGCCGAGGTAGAGGCTGGTTCCGGTCTGGTCTACCACCATCGAGTTGGGCGCGTAGGGTAGGTGGACCGGCGTGCCGATCGTGCCCTGGCTCAGATCGAGCGGGGTGAAGTACTGCGAATTCGGACTGGCCATCCAGAGAAAGCTGCTGGCGCTTCCCGGCGAGGTCACATTGAGGGTATTGCTGGCGATCGGAGTGCCATTGCCGTTCACGCCAATTTGATTGACCGGCGCCGGATTGCAGGTTGGCGGCGCGCACACCGCGTAGACCGAGCTGGAGCCAGGGAAGGTCGAAGTAATGGAGCCGGTGCCGCCTACGCCGATGGTGCGCTGGTCGGTCGAGGTGAAATTCAACGGCACACCGGTGATGGTGGTGCCATTGGTATCGATCACCGTCGCCGTGGTGGGCTGGGGCGTATTCGGAGTCACTGTAACGTTGGTGCCGCCGTTGGCAGCGAGCGTGATCGACCTGGGCGGGCAGGTGTAAAAGAAGCCCGCGCTGGAGCTGGTGCCGGAGATGCTGGCCGTGATCAGCGCGGCGCCGGGCTGCTTGGCCGTGGCCACGCCATTCTGGTCGATGGAGACAACGGAGTTCGTCGAGCCTGTGCCGGCGGAGGAAGAGGTGCTCTGCGCCGCGTAGGCAAGGTGGCCGAGGACAGAGGAGCAGGCGGGAACGGTCCCGTTGTTGGGCGCGCAGTAGAGCTGGGATTGGCCCTGCGTATTGGTGACGAAAGCGGTGGCGTCCAGTTGCGCGGTCTGGAACTGCGAGAGGCAGCCGGTGACGGCGCCTCCGCTACTGCTCGTCGTATCCAGCGTCACATTGGTGACTACTGGATGGATGTAGACCTGCACCGCATTGCTGGAGGCCAGGCCGTTGGCGCTCGCGGTCATGGTGGCGACTTTCGCGGTATTCGTGGGAATGCAGGTGGTGTAGTCAGGCACCCCGCTGGTCGACAGGCGGTTCCAATGGCCGGCGCATACCTGCCCGGAGGGCGACACGTCCGCGTTGTTCAGGTCAGAGCTGCCATAGGTCACGGTTCCGACAGCCACCGTGGCGCCGGCGCAGTCCACGCCGCTGCCCGCCGACAGCGTTCCCACCTGCCCGTAGGAGAGGGAGATGCCGGTCTGCTCCGGTTGCATGGTGAATGAGACCAGGGTCCCCTTCTTCGTCGCGAAGCCGGCTCCAAAGCTGTTGCAGTAGTTGTTGGGGTTCGAGCCGCAACCGAGAACAGAGAGCTGAACGGGAAGCGTAATGACAAAGAGGACAACAAGAATCAAGTACCGCCGCATGAAACCTCCCCGTAACGGCCTGGCGGCCGCCACGGTTGCACTGCCAGAAAGATCACTGTGAAAACGTGTGTCACGAGTGTAAAGCAGGAGACGAGGCAGGGGCTAGCGGGCGGACGGGCAAGTCGGACCTCCGGGCGTCATCCTGAGCCATTCCGTCTTCTCCAGAGCAACGCTTTCGTCATCCAGCCGGAGTTGCCCAGCGCTGAAAAGCCATGCGAGGGAAGACAAAAACCGGCTGGGCAGTCCCTGATCTTCTGGCATGCCTAGATCGGAACTTGGGCGCGCCCCGTGCCCGGAAAACCATCGCCCCTCCGCCGCCGGTCGTGATACAAAGAGCCTCCCAGCAAGTGAGGCCGTGATGAGCGATCTGCAGGTTGGAATTCTCGCATCCACTTTGATCGTCGGCGTCGGCCTGCAAGCGCAAGGCAGCGCGCGATGATGCAGCAGACCATCCTGGAACCTTCCATAAAAGCCCAGAGGATACAAGAGAAGCTGGGGGTCTACTACGTCCTGTTTTTCCTGTCCGGTTTTCCTGCCCTTCTCTATCAGATCGTCTGGCAGCGGGCCCTGTTCACGCTCTATGGCGTCAACGTCGAATCGGTCACGATCATTGTTACGGTCTTTATGCTTGGCCTTGGGCTGGGGAGCCTGGCAGGCGGCTGGCTTTCCAAACGGAGAGGCCGCCGGCTACTACCGCTCTTCGGCATCATCGAGCTCTCGATTGGCGCATTCGGTGCTGGCTCACTCAGCCTTTTTCATCGGGTTGCCTCCCTCACGGCAGGAGCTTCAACAGGAGAAACCGGGCTCATCGCATTCCTATTGCTGCTGGTTCCCACGTTGCTGATGGGAAGCACTCTCCCGTTACTCGTCGAACACTTTGTGCGGCGCACCGGCAATGTAGGGGCTTCGGTGGGCTCTCTCTATTCAGTCAATACCTTCGGCTCGGCTACAGCATGTCTGTGCGCGGCGTATTTCCTGATGCGGATGCTGGGCGAGGCGGGATCGGTGCGCTTTGCGGCGTCCTTGAATCTGATCGTCGGCCTGTCAGCGCTGCTGCTGCACTGGCGCTTCGGTAGTGGATCGCAAATGCAAGAGCGTCAGTTGTCCGATCGCCACAGGACAATCTCTTTTGGCGTCGGCATGTTCCTTGCGGCGGCTGTGGGTTTTATTGCCCTGGCCTACGAGATCCTCTGGTACCGGATCTATGCGTTCACTTCCGGCGGTGCTGCGCCAACTTTTGCGAAGCTGCTTGCGTTTTACCTGTTCGGTATTGCCTATGGCTCACTGTCAGTCCGCGACGTCTGCCGCAGAAAGCTGAAGGACGACCTGCCACGCACGCTTCAAACGATCTCGAGTGCGGTGATGCTCGGTTCCATCCTTGCATATCTTCTGGCACCTATCCTTGCGCGCTGGGTGACTTACATTCCTTCCGAAGTCGGCTATTTTTCGTCTTTGTTGCAGCGGCCCTCCTCGGATCTGCATTTCCGCTACTGTCGCATGCCGCGATCGACCCCGCTCAGGATGCTGGACGGCGCTTAAGCCTTCTTTATCTGAGCAACATCCTCGGCTCGACTCTGGGGAGCTTTCTGGTCGGCTTCGTTGTCATTGATCATTTATCGACACGCTCTACATCCGTGTTACTCCTCAGCTTTGGCTTGATGATCGCCATCATTCTGACGGCTCTCTCTCAGCGCTGGAACGTCAACTTCATCGTGGGCGCGCTCGCTTGCGCCATCTGCATCGCATGCGCCGGCCCATTGTTTTCCCATCTCTATGAGCGCCTGCTCTACAAGACGCAGTATCGCGATGGGATCACTTTCGCGAACCTGGTAGAAAATCGCAGCGGAGTCATCGCCGTGGACCAGTCGGGAACAGTTTTCGGCGGCGGGGTCTACGACGGCCATTTCAATATTGACCCCGTGAACGATTCCAACGGCATCTTCAGGGCTTATGCAGTGGCCGGCCTTCACCCACTCCCCAAGAAGATTCTCGTCATCGGGCTGTCATCCGGTTCATGGGCCCAGGTGGTTGCAAATAGTCCCGGGGTGGAAGATGTCACCATCGTGGAGATAAATCCCGGCTATCTTCCCCTCATCCGCGAACGCGCAGGCGTCGCTACCCTGCTGCAGAATCCGAAAGTTCACATCGTCATCGATGACGGTCGAAGGTGGCTCGTCGGGCATCCCGATCAGAGGTTCGACTTCATCCTCATGAACACCACATTTAACTGGCGCTCAAATGCTTCGAACCTGCTCTCAAGAGACTTTCTACGTCTGTTACGCGGTCATCTGGCTTCGGGCGGTATTGCGTATTACAACGCTACCTGGTCAAAGGACGTCCTCGAAACCGGCATCAGTCAATTTCCCTACGCACTTCGCATTGCCGGCTTTCTGGTCGTCAGCAACAGTCCATTCGCTCTGGATAAGGATCGGTGGAAAGCAGCTCTCCTCCAATACAGAATCGATGGGCACCGCATGTACGTTCTCCCGCGGGACGGCGAGAGCCTCAACAATACATTGCATCTAGCTGACGAGATGGACCTCCCAGGCGCCGCGATCGGATTACCAAACGGAATGCTCGAATCGCGAACCCACATCCTGGAACGGTGCAGAGGCTCGCTCATCATCACCGATGACAACATGGGCACGGAGTGGAGATAAGAGTCCCCATACAGTTGCATCTCGATCCGGTTAGTTGTATCGACGTCCGGCGTCAATATGCCGATCGAGAAAGCGACACCGACAATCGGGCTGTTGCGGTCGGATCCGCCTGCCCACAGCGGGATCTGCGGTTCCAGCGACACATGCAAGCGGCCAGCGTCACTGCCCTGCAGCCGCACCGGCCGGCGCGCCAAGATACTGGTCGAACCAGTTCAGTGCCCGCTCCAGCACATCGATGCGGTGCTCCGGGTTGCGGAAGCCGTGGCCTTCATTGGGATAGACCACCAGTTCGGTGGGCACGCCCTCGGCCTTCAGCGCGTGCCAGAACTCGAAGGATTGCGGCGCCGGGCACTCGCCGTCGCGATCGCCCACCACCACCAGCGTTGGCGTCTTCACCTTGCGGATGAAATCGATCGCCGAGCTCTTGGCATAGACACCGGGATCGTCATAGACGCTCGCGCCGAAGAAGGGCAGCATCCACTGGTCGATCGAGTTCTCGCCGTAGTAGCTCTGCCAGTTGGCGATGCCCGCGCCCGCCACCGCCGCATGGAAGCGCGAAGTCTGGGTCACGCCGAACATGGTCATGAAGCCGCCATAGCTCCACCCTGTCAGGCCCAGACGGCTGTCATCCACGCTGGGATACTTCTTCTCCACCGCATCCACGCCCGCGAGAATGTCGCGCAGATCGCCGTAGCCGAAGTCTTTGCGATTGGCCTTGGTGAATGCCTCGCCCTGGCCATAGCTGCCGCGTGGATTCGGCTCCAGCACAAAGTAGTCCATCGCACTCATGGGCGCGCCGCCAAAACCGGCGCCCGGCCACCGGGGCAGGACAGCGCTCGACGGGCCGCCGTGCACCATCACGATCAGCGGGTACTTTTTCGACGGATCGTAGTGCCTGGGCAGCATCAACCAGCCCTGGATGTGGAAGCCGTCATTTGTCCATGCGATGGATTCGGACTTGCCCCAGGCCGGCTGGATCGCGTCGTTCACGTGCGTGACCTGCGTCAGGTGCGCGTCCGGCTTCAACTCGCCTGTGTAGACCTCGGGCGGCTTTTCGAAGGAGCTGCTGGCGACGGCGAACTCGCCGTCCCTGGCAATGGAAAGGCTCATGGCTTCGCGCCCATCGCTGATCCCGGCCGGAACTTCCACGAGCGTTTTGCCGTCGGTCAGCGCCGCGGCGCCGCCCGTCTCCGCCAGGTGGTATCCGGCAATGCGGCTGACGCCACCGGCGACCTCAGAGACGATGAGCGAGCGATCGTCCATCCAGTGCGGCCACACCGAGGTGACGTCAGCGCGTGGCGTGATATCCACTGGGCTGCCCCCGGTCGAGGCAACCAGGTAGACATCCCCGCCGGTGGCACCCTGGTCGCTCATCAGGCCGCCGATGAACGCGATGTGCGCGCCATCCGGCGACCACCGGGGAACGGCGATCTGCAGTCCGTGCAGCGAGCCGGGATCCTTCTGGGGATTTACGATGCTGGTGGGCACCGCGTTTGGCGTCGCGGGTGCGGTATAAAGCTGGGCGACCCACCAGTTGTTTTCTCCGGGCGGCCGAGCGGCCACGTAAGCCAGCTTCCCGGAGTCGGGTGACCAGTCGAACTCGTAGACATGCAGCTTGTCCGGAGTCAGCAGCTCCACCTCGCCGCCGCGCGCATTCACAGCCGCAACTTGTTGAATCTCCAGGCCTTCTACGCCGATTACGCCGGAAGGGGGCTTCATGGCTGCCAGCGCTCCCGCCGGCCGGGTGGCGCCGGGCACATACAGAAACCCAATGCGCTGACCATCCGGCGACCACGCTGGGTGGGCGGCATAGCCCTTCAGATGGGTGATCTGCTGCGGCTGTCCGTTCAATGTAGTTACGAAGAGATCGACCTGCCCATCCTTGCCGCAATCGCCTGCAAAGAGCAGCGCCCGGGAGTCGGGCGACCACTCGGGATCGCTCGCTGTGCAATCCGTGCCGGTAGCCAATTGCTCCGCGCCTTGCCCGCGCGCATCGCTCACCATGATCCGGCCCGGGCTGCCATGCTCACGCTCCGTCCAGGCCAGGTGCTTGCCGTCGGGCGAAAGCGACGTCTGCCCGACAGTCTGAACCTTGCCCAGAGCGGCCAGAATCGCCCGAACCTTGGGGTTCGCCGGCGGGTGAGTGTTGGGCGAATCCGCCGCCAGGGCGGTGAGTGACAAGGTGGAGAGGGAGAGCAGAGCAGGCAGGGCGCGGCGGAACGGAAAACTCATGCGACGGATGCTAACAGCATTTGGGGCGGTGCCGTCCGGCGGTGGTCCGCTGGATGCGATTGCCCGCTGCCCCAGCGGGCGGAATCTTATAAACTGGTAGTGGAAAGACGCTTATAACTCCACCGTGGCAGGTGTAGCGAGGCGGGCTGCATGCTCACATGATGACCAGACGCATCATCCGTAAAATCACAGATCGGCAGGCTCAGGACGCCGAGACCTATCGCTACTGGCACAGCCGGACTCCTGCGGAACGGGCGCAGGCTGTCTTTGAGCTGACGCGCGACGGCTACGCGGCCAAGGGGGTCGACGTGCATGTGGAACGATCAGAAAGACATATTGCGAGTTTTCAACGCACACGGCGTTGAATACCTCATCGTAGGCGGGCATGCCGTTAGTCAGCACGCCGAACCGCGTGCAACGAAGGATTTAGACGTATTCATTCGCAACGATGCCAGCAACGCGGAGCGTGTGTTTCAGGCGCTTAGGGAATACGGCGCACCGCTGACCGGGCTCACCGTCGACGATTTTCGCAGCCATCCAGAGATGACATTTCAGATTGGCATGGACCCCGTACGTATCGATCTTCTGCAGTCGATCGATGGGGTGGATTTTGAGGACGCGTGGCAGCGCCGTGTCGAGTCAACCATCACAACGGATGCAATTCCGGTCCATTTCATCTGTCTTGAAGATCTGATCGCGAATAAGCTGGCGAGCCGTCGCACACGCGATCTTGCGGACTTAGAGGCCTTGCGGGCGGCCGCTTCTTCCCGCCCTCCCGACGTACAGGCTGAGTAGACGTAGAGGCTGAGGAGTGGCGGCGTGATGTGCTCTGGCGTGCCGGAAATGATCAAAAGCGCCGCAGAGGTCGGTTTCGCGCACAATTTCACCGCCTTCTGTTGACCGCTTCCCCAACGCTTGTTATTGTTAAAAGGTTCCCCGAGGCACGCCTTGCGCATGGGCTGTATGCATGCGTCCGGCGGGCGCCAGACGGGATCCCACAGAATGCAGGCTGGTAGTCGGGTTTAGGGCCTCTTCTGCGGTTCCTCTGAAGCAAGAGGACGAAGATCGCATCGGTGCCTGCGACACCCTTCACCTGGAAGGGCTATGCGGGCCGGAACTTCGAAACGGAGCTGAACTGACACTGGATTCCGGGGCGACCTGGTTTCCATTTGCGTGCGGCCACCGTCGCGGTTCCTGTCTGAGATAGGAAGCGAAGCAGACGCGAAGCGGAGATGCGCGACGCATGCCCTGGTGTGGGTTGCGGGCATTATGTGCCGTGCATTTTGTGCGCGGGTTTGTGGTTGGGATTGAGACAAGGGTAAGGAGTACTGGATTGCCGACATTCAATCAGCTGGTAAAGCAGGGTCGCACGGCGCCGCGGTACAAGACCGCGAGCCCTGCGTTGCAGGGATCTCCGCAGCGGCGCGGGGTGTGCACCCGCGTGTACACGCAGACGCCCAAGAAGCCGAACTCCGCA
>JAUTWX010000353.1 GCA_030838385.1 Acidobacteriaceae bacterium | reverse complement strand
TACAAGGCAAAGACCGGCCGCACTCCGGCCAAAGCAGTCGAAGTGTTCCGGCTGGAAGCCGCCCGGCGCCTGCTTGAAGAAACCGAGCAGGGCGTCGACCGCATCGCGCGCAGCTGCGGATTCGGTGATGAGGAGCGTATGCGCACCACCTTCCAACGACACCTGGCCATCTCGCCCCGAGACTATCGCCGCCGCTTCTCGACCCGCCCAACGACATTTGCCGGCGGCTCAGATGATAGCGATGGAAGTCAGCAGAAGCTGGTGGCGCGATCAGACGGTGGCGCCAAAGCGCTTTCGATACTCGCGCGGCGGAATTCCCAAGATCCTGATGAAAGAGCACCGCATCTGCTCCTCGTTGCTGAACCCGGAGTCCTCGGCGACGGACTCGATCCGGTCTTCGGTCTCTTCGAGACGCCGCCTTGCTGCTTCTACCCGTATCGCCTCCACGGCCTTTGCTGGAGTACGGCCCCGCTTTTCTGCATAGGCCCGCGCGAAGTTCCTCGGGCTCATGTGGACTTGTTCTGCAAGCGCGCCAACTCTGAGATCGTCGTTCAAATGTTCAGCTATCCAGCGGTCGAGCGAGTCAAATGTTTCCGATTCCGACTGAAATTGAGCCGCCAGAAGAGCGCTGTATTGCGACTGACCTCCCGCACGTTTCAGATAAACCACCAGCATCCGAGCGACGTTCATTGCGACTTGCCGCCCAGCATCCTCCTCGATCATGGCAAGGGCCAAGTCGATTCCGGTGGTCACGCCGGCGGAAGACCAAACCCTTCCGTCACGCACAAATATCGCGTCGGGCTCCACAGCCACTTGCGGATGCCGCGCGGCCAACAGCGGTGCGTGCATCCAGTGGGTCGCGGCGCGCCGTCCATCCAGCACTCCAGCCGCGGCAAGCAGGAAACTGCCAACGCACACCGAGCACACCCGCCTGCACGTGGGCGCCTTCTTCCTGACCCACTGGACCAAATCGCGGTCGCGGGTCACATCGTCCAGCAAAAAAGCGCCCGGCACGATCAACGTATCAATCTGCGTCCTGCTCAAGGTGCGCACTGATTCCGTGACCAGCGAGACGCCGTTGGCAGTCTTCACGGGGCCACCGCGCACCGAGACGACCGAGCACTCGTAAGTCCCGAGACGTCCGCTTGGGCTTGGGCCACCGAACGTGGAAGCCACGCGGAACGCCTCCAACGGTCCTGCAAGGTCGAGCAATGAGATGCCGTCGTAGGCAGTGATGACGATACGGCGCGATGTGGCTTGGGGCATGGTGGCAGCTTTCAAGGGATAACTGTCATTGCTGCCAGATTAACAAAGTCCGAGATTGAGGCCAACGCGAATTTGTCCATCGCCAGAGTCCATGATGATGAGGAGGACCCCCATGACTTTCGAATCACACAATCCCGCAACAGGTGAGCTCATCGGAACCTATCCGGAGCACGACAAGGCGGAAACAAACGTCCGCCTTCAACGCGCATGGAAGGGATGGCTGCGCTGGTCGCGCACGCCCTTGCACGAGCGCAGGGCTTTCCTCCTTCGGCTTGCCGACCTGCTGGATGCGCGGGCGGAAACCTATGGCCGCCTGATCACGGCCGAGATGGGCAAGCCGCTTCCTGACGCCATCGCAGAAATCAAGAAATCCGCCTGGGACGCCCGCCACAAGGCTGAGGCGGGGGAAGCCTATCTCAAGCCCCAACCGATCCCCGGGTTGTCGGCGCAGATTACCTATGAATCGATTGGGCCGATCTTCTCCGTGCAGCCGTGGAACCTGCCCTTCTGGCAGGCGCTGCGCTTCTTCAATACCACCGCTCTTGTCGGCAACACCGCCATCGTCAAGCATGCGGAGACCGTGCAAGGCAGCGCTGAAGCCTTGGAAGCCGTGGTGCGAGACGCCGGCGGCCCGGACGGGCTTTACGTCAACCTCGCGATCCAGGTCGCAGCGTGCGCAGCCGTCATCGCCGATCCGCGCGTGCGGGCGGCGACCGTCACCGGCAGCGTGCGCGCAGGGCGCGCGGTCGCCGCGGAGGCGGGTGCGGTTGGCAAGAGGGTGGTGCTGGAACTCGGTGGATCCGACCCCTTCATCGTGCTGGAGGATGCTGATCTCGCGAAGGCCGTGCAGATGGGTGTCGCGTCGCGTTACCTCATCAACAACGGGCAGGGCTGCATCTGCGCCAAGCGCTTCCTGGTCGCCGAGCCGCTGCTGGAAGCCTTCACCAAGGCGTTCGTCGAACAGTCCAGGGCGCTGCCGATGGGCGATCCCATGCAAGAGGGTGTCAAGCTGGGCCCGCTGGCCCGGGCCGATCTCCGTCGCAACGTGCATCGGCAGGTGCAAGACGCGGTGAAGGCCGGCGCGCGCGTGCTGACAGGCGGCGATATTCCCGCTGGCCGTGGCAATTTCTATCCGCCGACCGTGCTGATCGACCTGCCGTCCGAAGCACCGATCGCCAAGGAGGAGTTCTTCGGGCCTGTCGCGGTGATCTACCCGTTCAGGACCGAGGAGGAGGCGGTTGAACTCGCCAATGGTACTGACTTTGGGCTCGGCGCCGCGATCTGGAGCCGAGATTCCGAACGGGCCAATCGCCTCGCCAGCTGCATCGACGCCGGGATGGTGTTCATCAACGACATCGTCCACTCGGACCCGCGTGCGCCCTTCGGCGGCGTGAAGGCCTCGGGAATCGGGCGCGAACTCGGCGCACCTGGAGCGTTGGAGCTGACCAACCCCAAGCTTGTCTGGCAGGGCGGTGGCGATGCCCCGAGCAATGTCGAGTGAGCCTGGCGATCGAGACATCTGCATCCACACCGTCGCACCACAATTCGCTCCACACGAAGGAGACAGCTATGCAAATCAAGATCCTCGCGCTCTGCGGCAGCTCGCGTCGTGACTCGCTGAATCAGAAGCTCCTCGATATTGCGGCCCTGGGCGCGGCGGACGCCGGCGCCCAGGTATCGCTGATACGCTGGCTCGATTTCCCACTACCGATCTATGACGGCGACTGGGAAGCTGAACATGGACTTCCCGAACGCGCGCGT
>JAUTWX010000352.1 GCA_030838385.1 Acidobacteriaceae bacterium | reverse complement strand
GGTACGGCGCTGACGGCGATTGCGAAGGCCCAGGACGATTCCAGCTTCGGCGCAGGTATTCACTCGCTGGTGGAGCACACCAGCATCAACCCGAACAAGGCGGCGCACGTCGGGCATCTGCGCAACGCCGTCTTGGGCGACACGTTTGTGCGGCTCCTGAGGGCGGCCGGCCAGCGCGTGGCGGTGCAGAACTACATCGACAACACCGGGGTGCAGGTGGCGGATGTGGTGGTTGGGCTGATGCACCTCGAGAACCTGTCGGGGGAGGAGATCGCCACGCTCTTCCGCGAACTCGCAGCACGCAATGAACGGCTGGATTACTACTGCTGGGATGTGTACGCGAAGGTCTCGGCCTGGTACGACGCCAGTGACGATGCCGAGGAGAAGGCGAACCGCCGCGCGCTGCGGCTGGGGACGCTGCATGCCATCGAAGCCGGTGGCAATGAGATTGCCGCAGCGGCGGATACGATTTCGACCGCCGTGCTGCGCCGCCATCTGGAGACGATGCAGCGGCTGGACATCGAATACGACTTCCTGCCGCGCGAGAGCGAGATACTGCACCTGCACTTCTGGGATCTGGCCTTCGCGCAACTGAAGGAACGTGGCGTGCTCTACCGCGAAACGGAAGGGAAGAACAAGGGCTGCTGGGTGATGCGGCGCGCAGGCACGGACGGCGCATCGGCCGAAGGCTCTCCCGACGAAGACGCGAAGGTGATCGTGCGCTCCAACGGCACCGTGACCTACGTCGGCAAAGACATCGCCTATCACCTCTGGAAGTTCGGCCTATTGGGGCGCGACTTTGGTTATCGCCGCTTCTTCGAATACTCCGACCATACCTGCTGGATCTCTGCGGAGCATGGCGAGCGGGAGCACCCACACTTCGGCGGCGCACAGGCGATCTACAACGTCATCGACTCGCGGCAGGCCGATCCGCAGGCGAATGTCATTGAGGCGCTGCGCGGCATGGGCTACACCGACGCTGCCGAGCGCTATGTGCACTTCTCCTACGAGATGGTGGCGCTGACGCCGCGCTGCGCGGAGGAGTTGGGCTACACGCTCTCGGCCGAAGACCGTGGTCGTCCGTATATCGAAGTGTCGGGCCGCAAGGGCTTTGGCGTGAAGGCGGACGATCTGATCGACCGGCTGGTCGCAGCGGCGACGGCCGAAGTCAATTCGCGCCATCCGGAGCTCAACGCTGCGCAGCGTCTGAAGATCGGGACAAGCATCGCCATCGGCGCGCTACGCTACTTCATGCTGAAGTACACGCGCAATTCGGTGATCGCGTTCGATTTTCACGATGCGCTCAGCTTCGAGGGCGAGACAGGACCATACGTGCAGTACGCGGTGGTGCGGGTGCGCAGCATCTTCCGCAAGGGTGGCACGACGGTTGCGGCGGCGCTGGCTGCGGTCGACGGTGCCGCGCTCAAGCAATATGTCGAAGGCGAGGACGGCGGCGATCTGTGGGAGCTATGGCAGACCGCGTCGAAAACCACTTTGCTTTTAGAGCAGTGCATCGCCACGGCTGAGCCTGCGTATCTGGCAAAGCATGCGTTCCAGCTCGCGCAGCAGTTCAACAACTTCTACCACCGCTTCCATATCCTGACCGAGCCGGACGCAGGGCGGAAGCAACTGCTTTTGGCAACTGCCGCGGTTGCAGAACGCGAGCTGATTCGCGTCCTGGGCTGGCTCGGGATCGATGCGCCGGAAGTCATGTAGAAGACAACAGCAGACAACGACAGACGAAAGCAGACAACGGCAGAAAGGATGCTCGCCCAATCTGTCGTTTCTGTTCGCTTTTGTGTTGTCTGAACTTGTCTGGTGCGATCTGCCGTTGTCTTGACTACTGCAGCGGCTTGCCCTGGGCGGTCATCTGGTTCAGCAGGTTCAAGTCGTTCTGCTTCACGCTGTCGGGCAATGGGGCGTAGTTCAGCGAGCTGGCTACGTTCTGGCCGTCGGTCACGACATATTTGATGAAGTTCTTCAGCGTCTGACGCTTCTCCACGTCGGTGCCATCCTTGGGCACGATGAGGAAGGTGAGCCCGGAGATGGGATAGGCCTCGCTCGCACCTGCGGGCGGGTTCACGATGGGTAGCCGCGGATCCTGCTGCAGCTGGTTCAGGAAGCCGTTGATGGCTGCGGTGGTGCTCGCCGGGCTGGGTAGCACGAAGTGGCCGGACTGGTTCTCAATCGCGGCGATGGGCAAACCGTTCTGCTGCGCATAGGTCAGCTCCACATATCCGATCGAGCCTGGCGTCTGGCGAAGCTGTCCGGTGACGCCTTCGCTGCCCTTGCCGCCGTTGCCCGCGGGCCAGTTCACCTGCGTGCCCTTGCCTACCTTGCTGGCCCAGTCCTTGCTGACCTGTGCGAGATAGGTGGTGAAGATAGCGCTGGTTCCGCTGCTATCGGCACGATGGATGACCGATATGCCGCTCTTCGGTAGATTTGCGCCGGGGTTCGCGTCCTTGATGACGGGGTCCTGCCAGTTCTTGATGGTGCCGAGGAAGATGCCGGCCAACGCCTCTGGCGAGAGATGCAGCGGCTGCTTCACCTCCGGCAGGTTGTAGGTGATGCAGACAGGTCCCGCCGACTCCGGCATTTGCAGCACCGGCTTCATCGCCGCAAGCTGCTCGTCGGTGAGCGCGGCGTCGGACGCGCCGAAGTCCACCGTGCCTGCCCTCACCTGCTGGATGCCGCCGCCCGATCCGATCGACTGGTAGTTGATCTGCACGTTCTTATGCGCCTGCTGGTAGTCCGCGGTCCAGCGGCCCATGGCCGGATTGACGAACGAGCTGCCCGCGCCGGAAAGCTGGGTGGTCTTGGTGGAGTTGCAGGCGGTGAGGGCGAGCAGTGCGGTGGCGGCGGCGAGAATCGCCTTCGTGCGGGGCATCACGTTCAAGGTCTCCTGGAAGTTGCTGTGTCCATGTTGCTGTCTCCGGCTGGTGAGATGCACGACCCGTTCCACAGGCTAACGCATCCAGACCGCGGAAAGATTTCTGCGGCCCCACATTTGCTGGCAACGGCACAGAAATCTCCAGAGTCCTAGATAGTAGAGGTATGTTATGAGCGGTGAATTAAACGGACGCAAAATCGCCATTTTGGCGACGGATGGGTTCGAGCAGGTAGAACTGACCGATCCCAAGAAGAATGTAGAAGCGGCCGGCGCTACGACCGAAGTGCTGAGCGTAAAAGACGGCTCGAACGGCAGTGCCTCAATCAGGGGCTGGAAGTTCACCGACTGGGGCGACACCGTCCGGGTCGACAAACAGGTAAGCAAGGCAAACGTAGACGACTACGACGCGCTGATCCTGCCCGGCGGGCAGATCAATCCGGACAGGCTGCGCATGGAGAAACCGGCGGTGGATTTCGTCCGCAGGTTTGTAGACTCAGGCAAACCGGTGGCGGCCATCTGCCACGGGCCGTGGATGCTGATTGAAGCCGGCGTGGTGAAGGGGAAGACCGTCACCTCCTGGCCGTCGATCCACTCCGACCTCATCAACGCAGGCGCGAAGTGGGTGGACCGGGACGTGGTGGAGGACGGCAACATCATCACCAGCCGCAAACCGGACGACATTCCGGCGTTCAGCAAGAAGCTG
>JAUTWX010000335.1 GCA_030838385.1 Acidobacteriaceae bacterium | reverse complement strand
GCGGACGTGGGCGATCGCGCGAGCCTGATCGCGCTGCGCGACCGCGTGGTGCGCGAGTTGGGCGCGGTCGACATCCTGGTGAACTGCGCGGGGCGCATCCGGCGGGTGCCGACGCTGGAGATCGAAGAGAGTGAGTGGAACTCGATTGTGGACACGAACCTGACCGGCACGCTGCGCGGCTGCCAGGTGTTTGCGCCGCAGATGCTGGAGCGCGGGGCGGGACGCATTATCAATATCGCATCGTTGAATAGCTTTGTGTCGTTTCACGAGGTCGCGTCGTATGCGGCGAGCAAGGCGGGCGTCGCGGCGCTGACGCGGTCGCTGGCGGTGGAGTGGTCGCGGCACGGTGTACTGGTGAATGCGATCGCGCCGGGGGTTTTTCGGACCGCCCTGAATCAGCAGTTGCTGGACTCGACGCCGCGCGGGCATGAGCTACTGATGCGCACGCCGCAGGGGCGGTTTGGGCGTGCGGAGGAGTTAGTGGGTGCAGCAGTGTTTCTGGCTTCGGACGCTTCGAGTTATGTGACGGGTGTAGTGCTGCCGGTGGATGGCGGGTTTCTGGCTTCTGGCGTGAATCAGTAGCCGCCTCATTGATCTGATCCAGACTGATGAGAGCTGCCTGCCGGTGCTCGCTGATTCGGCGAGCCACTGTCCGACTTTCCGGAGAATGGCAGGCCACACATGAGATACAAACAGTTCACTTTTTCTCTCCGGCCTTGATCGCTTTCGGTCTTATCAAACGACGCCACAACGGAGCACCCCATGTGGTCATGGCGAGCAGCCCGCCGAAAAGAATCACGGCATCGATGCTCTCGCGGCCCTGGCGCGACCAGTAAGCCATCGCGTCGAGATTGAGCCAAAGCGCGAATTCGTCGAGCGTGAGTGCTGCTCCGATGCCATAGCCAATGGCGAGGAGCCGGCTCGCCAGGATAGAGCCCGGCGTGGCTTTGGTGCCGACTTCGGCCAGCGTGAGATAGCCGGTGATGAGCAGCAGCAGAATGCCCCACACCAGGTGGTGAATGTGGCGGCCGCCCATCTCCACGTATCCGAAGGGGCCGATATGGTGTGTGATGGAGAGCACGAGCAGGCGCACGGCGAGAAAGGTGATGAAGAAGCTAACCGAGGCGAGAAAGAGGCGGCGGTGCGGACGATCCGGTATCTGCTGATGGACGATATGACCGAGCCGCGTCAGGTGAAGCAGCAGAAGCAGCGCTGCGGCAATGACGGCGGCGAAGATCAGGAGTATCCACGATCCGGCTATGTGCATGGATCAGGATTATGCGGCGGTGGAGGCGTGGAAGCAACGGTTCCCCAACGGGTCTATGGAACGCTCGATCCAATAGACTCATCTTCATGGCAAGGGCAAGCATCCACACCCGGGAAAAAGTGACGCGTAAAGCGCCATTCAACCTCCGTGCCAAACAATTCTGGCAGCGCGTAACCGAGGGCATCGAACTCAGCCAGCTCTGGTCGCAGTTCCGGAGGGATGCACATTCCAGCTATCGCCTGTATTCGCAGGAGGTCAATCCAACACGAATTGAGGGCGTCTCTCGCAGACATCACTTTTTTCACGTCGCGAGCCAATTCTTCTGGGCGATTGTCGAAAAGTTGACGCCAGCACGTCGGGTCCTGCTACTGATCGCGTTAGTGCTGGTCATCGTGCCGGGAGGCGAATGGACGTGGACCACCAGGTCGCATGAAGTGAAGATCTTTGCTATTGATTCTCACTTTTATGGCGGACTGCTCATGTTCGTTCTGCTCATCTTAGAAGTCGCCGACCGGGTGGTGATGAAGCGAGATCTTCAGATTGCAAAAGAGATTCAAGCATGGCTTCTGCCATCACAACCACCCGATGTGTCCGGACTGGAGATCGCATTTGCCACGCGGCCAGCCAACACTGTTGCCGGAGACTACTACGACGTTTTTGCGCGCCCCTCCCCTGACTCAGAGAGACCTTCCTTCCTGATCGCGGTTGCCGATGTCGCCGGCAAGAGCGTCCCGGCGGCCATGCTCATGGCAACATTCCAGGCAAGCCTGAAAACCCTCAGCAGCACTCCTGGTCCCTTGACCGAGCTGGTATCGAGAATGAACCGGTATGCCTGTAGCAATAGCCAGAAGGGCCGCCGGTTTACGACTGCATTCATCGCGGAGTACGAGCCGTCGTCGCGTCGCCTGGCATATGTCAACGCCGGACATAACAATCCGGTATTGCGCCGCCGAACGGGCTCGATCGAGAGACTTGAAGCGGGAGGCGTTCCGCTTGGGGTGATGGAAGATGCCGCATACGAATCGGGCGAATCGATTCTCCAACCGGGCGACTGGCTGGCGATCTTTACGGACGGGGTGATCGAGGCAGAGAACACGCAGCAGCAGGAGTATGGAGAGGCGCGCTTCATCGGGTTGTTGCATTCCGGTGCGATGACGACTCCTGACGTGCTTTTAGAGAGCATCCTGACCGACCTGGACCGGTTCGCAGGAAACGCGCCTCAGCACGATGATGTGACGTGCGTTCTTATGCGCACCGTTTGACGGTTCGAATTAGCCGTGCTCGAACATGCGTCGGATGCCGCGGATCGCCTGGCGGGTGCGCTCTTCGTTTTCGATGAGGGAGAAGCGAACGTGGCCGTCGCCATGGTGGCCAAAGCCGATGCCGGGGCTGACGGCGGTCTTGGCATCGCGCAGCAGCTTCTTCGCGAACTCGAGAGAGCCGAGCGCGCGG
>JAUTWX010000334.1 GCA_030838385.1 Acidobacteriaceae bacterium | reverse complement strand
CTACCGGTGATGGATGTGTTCGCGAATGTGGAGCAGCGAGACCTGGGCGGGGTGGCAAGTGATGTAGAGAAGATCGTCAAGAAGAACTCGCAACACCTGCCGCCGGGGGTAGAGATCATTCTAAGCGGTCAGGTGCTGACGATGAACACGTCCTTTCAGAACCTGGAGATCGGGATTGCAGCGGCGGTAGTCTTTGTGTATCTCCTGATGGCGATGAATTTTCAGTCATGGACCATCCCGTTCATCATTCTCATGGCGCTTCCCGGAGCTTTTGCGGGAATTGTATGGATGTTGTTCCTGACCCAGACGACGTTCAACGTGCCATCGCTGATGGGGGCGCTGATGACGATCGGTATCGCGACCGCAAACAGCATTCTGGTGGTGACCTTCGCGGGCGACTCGCGCGGCGAGGGCGAAGGGAGCAAGGATGCCAAGCAGGCAGCACTGATCGCGGGCACGACGCGGCTGCGGCCGGTGTGCATGACGGCGCTGGCGATGATTATCGGCATGCTACCCATGGCGCTGTCGCTGGGCGAGGGCGGCGAACAGAATGCGCCGATTGGACGCGCGGTAATTGGAGGCCTCTTGTTCGCAACGGTGGGAACGCTGTTTATCGTTCCGGTGATGTATTCGGTGTTTGGCAAAGAGCCGCCAGTGAACTGGGAGAAGCGGATCGATGACGAGACGCAAGGAGCGTAGCAATGAGCGCAGGAGCTAGTACACCACCAAGTCCGCCTCCGGAGGAGCAGCATGATGAGCATCGGCAACGCAGGCCCGGCCGGCGGGTGCTATGGATTCTGATCGTGGTCGCAGTGCTGACTGTAGCCCTGCTGGTTGGATGGCTGCCCCACCAAAAACGCAATAAGGAAGTGGACGCCAAAGCTAAGCAGCAGCAGAACTCGGTGCCAGTGGTCGAGGTGCAGATCGTGCATGGTGCGAGCGCAGAGCAAGAGTTGACACTGCCGGGTACGGTGACCCCGCTCAAGTCGGCGCATATCTACGCACGAGCTTCCGGGTTTCTGAAAGCGCGGTATGTCGACTTGGGCGATACGGTACGCAAGGGGCAGCTATTAGGGTTGATCTCGGCACCGGATCTGGACACTATGGTGTCGCAGCAGACGGCAATGCTGCAGCAGAGCAAGGATGGCGTGGTGACTGCGCAGGCAGCACTGCGGCTGCAGCAGGTGACATATGACAGAGTTCATACACTGGTGCTCCACGACATTTTGTCGAAGCAGGATGACGACACAGCACTGGCGGCGGTGGAGTCGGCACAGTCGACCTTGCAGGCCGCGGAGAACGCAGTGAAGTCAGCACAGGCGGCGCAGGCCCATGCGCAATCGCTGGCGGATTTTGAGCAGGTACGCTCACCCATCGACGGCACGGTAACGGCACGCAACGTCGAGGTGGGCAATTTTGTTTCCGCCTCCGGGGCCGCACAGGGCACGACGCCTGTGCCTGCGGCCGGATCCACAGGTGGGCCGCCGACGGGTGGCGCGCAGGGGGGCGAGTTATTCGATGTTGTGGACCTCCGCAGCCTGGAGATATTTGTCGCGGTGCCGGAACAGGATGCACCTTTCGTGCAGACGGGCCAGCCTGTGGATCTGACCTTTTCCGAGATGCCGGGACAGACGTTTACGGGCAAGGTGATCCGCAGCAGCGACTCTCTAAGCCAGCAGAGCCGGACGTTGCTCGCAGAGGTGCAGGTGAACGATAGGCAGCACCGATTGCGGCCAGGCATGTTTGCCTCGGCGCAGATGCACTATAGGGCGCCGAGCCCGGGTATTTTGATCTCCGGTGACAGTCTTCTTACCATGGCGCGCGGCGAGTTTGTACCAGTGGTGGAGAACAACGTTATCCAAATGCGGCCCGTGCATGTAGGGCGGGACTTGGGCACGCAGGTGTACATCATCGCTGGGCTGAAGGATGGGGACCTGGTCGTTGTGAACCCCAATGATCTAGTGAAGGAGGGGGTCCGCGTGACCACGCGGCCCGCGCCCAAGGGTCAGGTTGGTGGGGGAGGCGGATAGGAGCAACTGCGAAGCCGGGCAAGCGAGAGCAGCAGGATCGATCACAGAAAGCTACTGCCGGGAGAGGAGCCGCTCGACATGAGATGTTTTTTTCTTTACTCCGTGGCACGACATGGAGGCGGGCAGGCTTTCAGATGGCTCATCGCGGGGTGCGCGCTTGCATGTGTGGCGGAGGCGCAGCAATCTTCTGGAACGCTCCACAACACGGCAGGAATTGCGGATGCGCCTTGGCCTTCGCTGTCGCTGGCGCAGACGCCATTGAGCGCGCCGCCTCCGGCGACTCCGCAGGATGGTCGGCTTTACCTAAGTCTGCAGGAAGCCTTCGGAATGGCGCTCAAGAACAACCTTGACATTGAGGTTGAGCAGGTTGATCAGACAATCGCGGACCTGAGCGTGCCGCTGACACAAGGTGGCGGGTTACCGCGGGCCATCAATTACGCAGTGGCAGATACGCCGGCGGGCGAGGCGGGAGCGGCAGTGCCGCTGCTCAGCTTCTCATCCCCAGGCTTGTCACCATTGAGCGTGGACCCGATCAGTTCGACGGTGTCTTCGTCGTACAACACGAGCCATGTGGTGGAGGGGTCACACTCGTTATCCCTGAGTCCGACCCCATACTCGGCCGGAACGCCTGTGCCCGGTTTCGATGCACAGCTGCTGGGCCGGTATGGATGGTTACGGCGCAATCCAGCAATCTCGCTTACATCCGCGGCCGCGACGACGCAGGCGGACACGGTGACTACGGACAATACGCTTGGCGATACGATCCTGACCAAGGGCTTCAGCCCGGGGACCTCGATCCAGCTGGGTGTGAACGACTTTGTGCAGAGCTTCTACTCGGGGCGCTCTACCGCCGTTCCGTTCTCGCACCCGAATGCTTATGCGCTGATTGCGCAGCCGCTGCTTCGCGGAGCCGGACATGTGAACAACACCCGTTATATCGCCATTGCTAAGACGAATAAGAATATCTCGGCGGCTGTTCTCGAGCAGCAGATGATCAGCACGATCGCTGGGGTTAGAAATCTGTATGTCGACCTGGTAAGCCTGCAGGACTCGGTCAAAGTGCGGCAGCAGGCATTGTCGGCTGCTGAGTTGCTGTTGAATAACGACCGGCAGCAGTTGGCCGTGGGGCGGTTACCCCCCATCGAGGTAGCGCGGGCGCAGTCGCTGGCGACGAGTACGCAGCTGATGCTGACACAGGCGGTGGCTCTGCGGGACGAGCAGCAGGTGATTCTGCGGACGCTGCTCGATCCGCAGTCGCTCACAGCCGCGGATGAGAACGTGGTCGAGATCGTGGCAACGGACCCACTCGTGCGGCCGGAGGCGGAGACGACGGCGCCACTGCCCGAACTAGTGAAACTCGCGTGGGAAACGCGTCCGGATGTGCGGCAGGCAAGGTTGCAGTTGACTAACGGCGAGCGGCAGGTCACGAGCGCGGCGAATGCAGCGAAGCCGGAAGTCGATGTTTATGGCACATATGAGAGCCGTGGTGTGGTGATCCCGGGACTGACCGC
>JAUTWX010000326.1 GCA_030838385.1 Acidobacteriaceae bacterium | reverse complement strand
CAACTGGGCGAACCCGATGAGCAGGAGGAGAACGAAGAGAACCGCAGTCAGTTGGGCGTTCGACATGGTGGCTAGTCCAGCGCTGGATGCTCCTTTCCTGAATGGTTTGCCCGGATATGTGGGCGCTCAGCGAGTGAAGTCCTAAAGAAAGACTGAGATGCAGATTGATTATTATGCCCCGCGGGATCGCTCGACTTCAGGCGGAATCCACGTTTCAGTCCATCCGAGAGTTACCGATCCGCAGCCGTTAGTACCGAAAACGATACGTCCCGAATCACCAGTCAAGACCAACCGGCCAGGGAGGAACTCTGCAGATAACTCGGATGGCAACTTTACCCGCCTGGAGATTTGGTGTTTTCCGGTACATCCGGCTATATTCAGATATGCGACCGCATCGGTCGCCTTTGGAGTGAGATGTCCCGTGAAGGACTCGAGGTGCAGGTGATGGCGCTAAGTGAGATCGCGGTAGGCAGATCGGCGGTAGTCGCCTCAATCGAGCTGCCTCACGAGGTCGGCGACCACCTGATGCACCTGGGCTTCCTGCCGGAAGCCACCATCGACGTGCTGCGCCGCGCTCCGGCCGGCGACCCCACGGTCTACCGCGTCGAAGGCGCCGAAATCGCCTTGCGGCGTGAGACGGCGTGTCACATCTTTGTGCGGCAGACCGACGTGCCGCAGCGAGAGAACGTATGAGCTGCCACGCGCCCGCTCCTTCCGTGGCGGTTCTTGACGAGCCGCCGGTCAAAGCCGGTCAGCCTCGCGGCCGCTTCCGTACCATTGCTCTCATCGGACCGCCGAACAGCGGCAAATCCACGCTCTTCAATCGACTCACCGGCCTGCGGCAGAAGGTCGCCAACTATCCCGGCGTCACTGTGGAGCAGCGCTCCGGTCGCATGAGCGGCATACGCCGTCACGACCTCACGCTCATCGACCTGCCCGGTGTCTACAGCCTTACCGGCTACTCCGAAGACGCGCGCGTCGCTGTGGATGTGCTGAAGGGCGAGATGCCCGGCACACCGCGCCCGGACGCGGTCCTCATCGTGCTTGACGCGCTCAACCTGAGCCGGCAGCTCATGCTCGCCGGACCGATTCTCGCCCTCGGGCTGCCCACCATGGTGCTGCTGAACATGGCGGACCTGCTGGAATCGCGCGGCGGCCTGGTGGATCCCCTCGCGCTGGCGCAGGAGCTAGGACGCCCCGTCGCGCTAATCAGTGCCACCCGCGGTACCGGCATCGAAGCCATCGAGCGCTTCCTGCAGCAGCACGGCAGCAATCATCCTGAATTTGCGAAGACACTCCCGGTCCTTCCCATCGAGCTGCCGGTGCTGCAGAATCCCGGCGAATGCCGCCGCTGGGCCTCGCAGGTCAGCAGCCGCACCAAATACAAAGCGCCCGCATCGCCGCTATGGACGCGCCGGCTGGATTCCGTTCTGCTGCATCGCGCATGGGGACCGCTTATCTTCCTCGCAGTAGTCGTCATGGTCTTCCAGGGAGTCTTCACTGTCGGCCAGCCACTGAGCGACTGGATGGGCGATGGCCTGACCGTACTCGGCACGCGGCTTGCGCAGATCATCCCCATTCCGTGGCTGCAGGCGCTGGTGCACGCCGGTCTATGGAATGGCGTGCAGGCCGTGCTCGTCTTCCTGCCGCAGATCCTGCTGCTGTTTCTCTTCATCGGCATTCTTGAGGACTCGGGCTACCTGGCACGTGCGGCTTTGATCGCCGACCGGCTGATGCGCTCTATCGGGCTCAACGGCAAGGCCTTTATTCCGCTGCTCTCTGCGTATGCATGCGCAGTGCCCGCCATCATGGCCACGCGCACCATCGAGAACAAGCGCGACCGCCTCGCTACCATTCTTGTTGCTCCGTTCATGACCTGCTCGGCACGGCTGCCTATTTACACGCTCATCATTGCGGCCTTTATACCGAATCGGCCGGTGCTCGGCAGTCTCATCGGGATGCGCGCCTGCGTCATGCTCAGCCTGTACGTGCTCGGCTTCCTTGCGGCGCTGCTGACGGCAAAGCTGCTCAAGTCTTCGGTGCTGAAGGCGTCCTCCTCGCCCTTCGTATTGGAGCTGCCGCAGTACCGCTGGCCCACCGTACGCTCGCTCAGTCTGCGGCTCTACGACCGCAGCGCGCTCTTCCTGAAAAAGGCGGGCACCATCATCCTCGCCGTCAGCTTCGTGCTCTGGGTGCTCAGCATCCTGCCGGTGCACAACGGCAACTTCTCCGACCTGGCGGGCAGCGTGATCGGCAAGCTCGGACACTTCGTCGAGCCGGTGCTGCGTCCCCTCGGCTTCAACTGGAAGATCGGCATCGGCCTGCTCAGCTCGATCATCGCGCGCGAAGTCATCGTGGGCACGCTGGGCACGCTCTACGGCGTAGACCCGAGCACGCAGGCGCTCAGCCTGCAGGCAGCGCTGCGGCACGATATGACGATCGGGGGCGCCATCGCGCTGGTAGTCTTCTTCGCCTTCGCGATGCAGTGCACTTCGACGCTGGCTGTGGTGCGGCGCGAAACCAATAGCCTGCGCTGGCCGATCATCCAGTTCTGCTACATGAGCGGGCTCGCCTACGTGGCCGCGCTGCTGACCAATCAAATCTTGTCACGTCTGCTTTAGCCACGCGGATCCTACGACCACGCGGATCCTACGACGTAGATAGCAACGCTCAATTGGCATCCGACCGGCACTGCGTCGAATCCTACTTGCATAGACCAGGTGCTTGATAGGGTTTCCGCCCTGGATCTTTTGGAGGGTTTCCATGGCAACATCCCTTCCCGTCTCCCCCTCCCACAGATCCGGTGGCCTGGCGATCGTCATCGGCGTTCTCTTGATCCTGGCAGGTCTGTGTGCCATCTCCCTGCCTCTCATTGCTGGCATTGCAGCGAGCATCGCCGTCGGATGGCTGCTGCTCTTTGCCGGCCTCGTGCATCTCTTCTTCGGCTGGCACACGCGCTCGGCGGGAGCGGTCCTCTGGAAGATCCTGATCGGGTTGGCATACCTGTTCGCCGCCTTTTATATGCTGATGCATCCAGGGCGCGGCCTCCTCACCCTGACCCTGGTACTCGCCTTCTACCTTTTCTTCGAAGGCATATTCGAGGCTGTAATCTACGCGCAACTCCGTCGCTTCCCCGGCGCGGGATGGTTCCTCTTCGACGCGATCGTCACCATCGTGCTGGGCATCATGATCTTGATGTCCTGGCCGGTCAGCTCGGTGTGGGCGATTGGCACGCTGATCGGCATCAGCATCCTGTTCAGTGGGATGACTCGCCTGAGCTACGCCTTCGCCGGGCGTCGTGCGGCAATGGTCGCCCCGATTTAGCCTGGGCCGCATCTTCTGCGACAATAAAGACTGAGACCAAGCAATGATTTCAGTCAGCAATCTAAGCATGCGCTACGGCGCCAAGATCCTCTTTGAGGATGTAACCATCAACTTTATTCCCGGCCGCCGCTACGGCCTCACCGGCCCCAATGGCTCCGGCAAATCCACCTTCATGAAGGTGCTGGCCGGCGACCTTGAACCGCAGAAGGGTACCGTCGTCCGCCCGCGGAAGATCTCCGTTCTGCGTCAGGACCAGTACGCCTTCGACGCCTATCGCGTCATCGACACCGTCATCATGGGCAACAAGGGTCTGTGGGCGGCGCTGGACGAGCGCGAGCACATCTACGCGAAGCACGATATGTCCGACGCGGACGGCATGCGTTTGGGCGAGCTCGAAGGCATCGTCGGCGAAGAGGACGGCTATACCGCCGAGAGCGACGCTGCAATCCTGCTCCAGGGCCTCGACATCCCGGACGAGGTTCACGAGCGCAAAATGAGCGAGCTGCAGGGCGGCCAGAAGGTGCGCGTGCTGCTGGCACAGGCGCTCTTCGGCAAGCCGCAGGCGCTGCTGCTGGATGAGCCCACCAACTATCTCGATCTCGATTCCATCCACTGGCTGCAGGATTTCCTCGAGCACTTTGAAGGCACCCTGATCACCATCTCGCACGACCGCCACTTCCTGAACAGCGTGTGCACCCACATTGCGGACATCGATTACGAGACCATCATCACCTACACCGGCGGCTACGACGAGATGGTGATGGCGAAGACGCAGATCCGCTCGCGCCTGGAGTCACAGAACGAGCAGCGCGATAAGAAGATCGCGCAGTTGAACGAGTTCATCGCGCGCTTTTCCGCCGGCACACGGTCGAGCCAGGTGACTTCGCGCAAGAAAGAGGTCGAGCGGCTGCAGACCACCGAGCTGGCGCGTTCGAACATCGCCCGCCCCTTCATCCGCTTCGACATGCTCCGGCCCTCGGGCAAGCACATCCTGGAGTTCGACAGTCTGACCAAAGGCTATGGCGAGCAGCAGGTGTTGAAAGATTTCAGCGGCGCGGTAATGCGCGGCGAAAAAGTCTGCCTGATGGGCCGCAACGGCCTCGGCAAGACCACGCTGCTCAAATCGCTGCTGTCCGGCCTGCCCGATCTGGTTGAGAAAGATTTCACGCTCGACGGCGGCACAGTAAAGTGGGGTCACGAGGCGCAGGTTGGCTACTTCCCGCAGGACGTCTCCGGCCTGATCGACAAAGGCACGACGGTTGCGGAGTGGCTGCACAACTTCGATCTGCAGGCCACCAAAGAAGATATTCGCGGCATCCTCGGCCAGATGCTCTTCCGCGGCGAGGAAGGGCTGAAACCGACCGATGCTCTCTCCGGCGGCGAGGCGGCGCGGCTTATCTTCTGCCGCTTGATGATGCAGAAGCCAAACATTCTGGCGCTCGATGAGCCAACCAACCACCTCGACCTCGAGTCCATCAACGCGCTCAACATCGCGCTGCAGCGCTACGAAGGCACGGTGCTGCTCGTCACTCACGATCACGACCTGATTGACGAGGTGGCGACACGCATCTGGCACTTCGACGGCTCAGCGATCGAGGACTTCAAGGGACCGTATGAGGAGTATCTTTCGGCGTCTAGCGTTGTCAGTAAGTTATAGATTCTAAAATGTCGCAGAAAGCATAAAAAGCACAGAAAGCGGCCTCTGGTGTACGTCTGGTGTACACAGAGCTAGCATTTCGGTGTACATACATATCGACCTTGCTGAGGATCCGCCGCTGTCTGCTCGGTTCTCAGTCGATTGCGGCGCCCATCCTCGAAAAGCTGTGGCCGATCCTTCTAGCCTCAGGCGATGAAACTGGCAGACACACCATTTGCCCACCAAATCATCGATACTGCGAGCTAAGGCTCATGATTTGAGCCATTTACAGATCATCAGCGCATTACCGGCAGTAAGCGCCAGAAAGGCCAGATGCAGGCGGTCGGTGGGAAATCCGGTGCAGTCCAGCCACACGAAATAGACAGAACGAACATGGGCCTCTTTGGCATTCGGTAGTGGGTCAGTTTG
This sequence comes from Acidobacteriaceae bacterium, assembly GCA_030838385.1. GTDB lineage: Bacteria > Acidobacteriota > Terriglobia > Terriglobales > Acidobacteriaceae > KBS-83. The sequence goes on along the minus strand of JAUTWX010000326.1, from coordinate 270 downwards.
ATTCAAACTGACCCACTACCTGGCATTCCGGGAGCAATGGAACAGAAAACTCGCTTAAGGAATCAGGAAAGCTCCTCGATCGCTTCGGACGAGCTGCGGAGGGGACGTAGTTGCCCACGTTGGACCGCTTCCGGTACCGAAAAGGATGCTGTTGGCGAAATCAGTCACCCGGCCCATTCTCCAATTCGGGCGAAGGCCGATGTGCGTGTCGCAGCCGGGGAAACGCCTGACCAATAGTCCGTCAACCTTTGAACATTGATGGCGCATGCG
>JAUTWX010000313.1 GCA_030838385.1 Acidobacteriaceae bacterium | reverse complement strand
TACCTCGCCATGGACTTCTGGGCGTTCATCGGCAAACTGAGCGATCGAGAAGGCGGTGAATTTTCTGACGATCAGGTGCTTGGCGTCGTCATCGAAGGCATTACAGATGCTGAGATTTCGGACCTCGAGGGTGGAGCGAAACGAACAGCCGATGATCTCCGGGCCATGCTGGCGGGTGTGGATATTCAGGGTTCCGAACAGAGTCAGGTGGAGATGGCGCCGTTTCCGCCAAGTGAACCCGGCTCACAGCGGGACGAGAAAAAGCTATGGACGCCTGCCAAGGAATTAGCAACAGGACCATCGAAGGCAGCTGCGCCGTTCACGCCCGAGAACCAAGCGACTTTCACGTCCGGGGAGCAAGCGCCTCTCCCGCCTGACAAGCAAGCGCCTTTCACACCCGAGAAGCAAGCGCCTTTCACGCCAACGAGGTCCAGCGAGGAAGAGCGTCATGCGACCGTGTTGCCCGTGACGCCGTCCCCGCAACTGGACGAGACGCTTCTACGACTCGAGCTCACCAGGCTCGTCCAACAGTATTTCGACAACATCGACAAGAGAATCAGCAAACTGGAGCCTAACCCTGAGGGAACGGGAATCATCGCCACGGCGGTGACTCGTCGATCGTTAGAGGAACCTGTCTCACCAGAAGAAATGGAAGAGCTGCGTTTGAGGCGTACAGGCAGAACGAGGATCGTTTTGGAGCCGGCTCCTTCACGCGCTCAAGATTCACATCCTGGGGTGAAGGACGACGATGATATTCCGATGCGTATTCCCCTGGAGCACTATTCTCCACCAGAAAGGTTTGGCAAAGCTCCCCTGCTGCTCGTCCTTGTGTTGGTTGGAGCAGCCTTCGCGATGTACCGGGATCCCACGCTGTTGCGGAAGGGGTTTGCCGCTGTGGTCCGCCAGCTTCACAGTAACAGCTCGGTGACGTCCTCGAATCCAAGCGCAATACCGCTACCTGCGTCCTCTGATCAAGGGGCGTCAGTGAAGCCGGAACAAAGCCAATCAGCGCTCGAAGGCGGGTCAACTCCGCCGCCGGCGAATACACCGGAGCAGAGAACTCCTTCTCCGCAGCCCACTGGCGCAGGATCGCAGCCCGCTGAAAATGACTCCGCATCAAGCAGCGGCCGTAACACGGCGACCGATCGTGCGGTAGCGCAGACCGAGCGGGCGGTAGCAGACGGTATATCGAGCATCGAGGCTGCGGGGGCGGTCAGGGTCAACCCCTCCGTCATGGATGAGAATCTCATCGTGCAACGGGTCCCTGCCTACCCGGAGGTCGCGAAGGTCAGCGGCGTCGAAGGCAACGTGGTGATGCAAGCTCTGATCTCGAAGGAAGGTACGGTGAAGCGCGTGCATGTGATGGAGGGCGATTCACGTCTTCGTAGTGCAGCCGAGGAGGCTGTTTACAAATGGCGGTACAGACCCTACGTGCTCCAAGGCCGGCCAGTGGAAGTAGCCACAACCGTTACGGTAAATTTCAACCTCAATCGTCGATGACGCGTCGTGCCGCCAGCGGCCTTTTTTGCGAATAGCCCTGTGTCAGGCCAGAGTGATATTCAACGTAGTGACGCTCGCTGCGGGAAAGGTATGGAGCAAGCGCCCAGCCGTCGGCTGACCGACCGTTGCAGGGTGCGGGTGCACGGCGTTGGGGTGGTCGAAGTCGTTGTGCGCATGAACGTCGGATTCATTGAGCACCGTGCCGGCTGCCCTCGCGATACTGGCTCCGTGGACGACAACCTCGGTGGTCAAAGGCTGGTCGAGATGCGGATTCACGACCGTGAGGGTGATCAGCTTGCCATTGTTTGAGGTGGCGGCGGAGGCCGATCCGCTAAGGCCCGCGAGAGTCTTGCTGGCATCGAGCGATCCGCGATAGCTGTTCCCGCCCGCCGGAATTGGTGCATTCGCCAGCGGATTGCTAATACTCGGTGCAATGAACTCGGCACGAACGGCCTGCGCTCCACTATGCGGCAGGTACATCTGGAAGACGTGGAAAGTCGGGGTGACGGTGAACTTGTCTCCCTGCGCGAGCATGAGGGAGTGGATGCAGTTAATGGATTGTGCGACGGCGGCCACGGCGACTTTGTCGGCATGGCGCTGAAAGATGTCGAGTGTGATGCCCGTCAGCAACGCGTCGCGCATGGTGGATTGCTGCGAGAGGTTGTACTCGGGCGCAAGCTCGGTGCCCTTGCCGTACCACCCGCCCCACTCGTCGACGACGAGCTTCACTTTTGGCTGGCCATCGGTGGTGCCCATGGCGTGCCAGTGGTCGGTAACGACCCGCTCCATAATGCTGCCCCGGGTGAGCAGATCGTAGTAGTCGTCGCTGTTAAAGTTCAAAGCATCGCCGGCCGCGAACTTGGTTGGGCTCCCCGAGGTGTAGTAGTGGACCGAGAGCCCCCAAAGGTGGCGGCGCTCAGGGTTGGCGTATAGGGCCTTGAAGAGGCGCGTAGTCCAATCGACGTCGTCGCCATTCGGGCCGACCGCCACGAAGCGGAGCGCCGTCTTGCTGTAGCTCGGGGTCCAGGCAGTGTAGCGGCGAAACTCGGCGGCGTACTCCTCGGGATTCAGGTTGCCTCCGCACCCCCAGCTCTCGTTGCCTACACCCCAGAGGTCGACGTCAAAGGGCGCAGGATCGCCGTTGGCCGCGCGCTGCGCAGCGAGAGCGTCCGGTTGGGCCTTGGCCGCGGAATTTGAAGGGACATCGCCGGCCGGAGCGTTGCAATATTCGATCTCCTGATAGAAATCGCGTGCTGGAAGCGATCGAAGATTGGCGGCAAGGTAGGGCTTGCACCCAATCGCGCGGCAGGTGTGCATGAACTCGTGAAGACCGTACTGGTTCGAGTCCTGCTGGTCCCAGAACCCGGTGCGTGCGGGACGTTTGGTGGCGGGGCCGATGCCGTCGCGCCAGTCGTAGCTATCAGCGAAGCAGCCTCCGGGCCAGCGCAGGACGGGAGCTTTGACAGCCCGCATCGTGTCGATGAAGGCCTTGCGGATACCCTTCTCGTTGGGGATACTGGACCCTTCGCCGACCCAGACGCCGTCGTAGATCACGCCGCCAAGCTGTTCGATAAAGTGGCTGTAAATCTCCGGAGAAATGGTGCCGATGGGCTCAGCGGGAAGGATGTCGATGCGCGCGTCGGCCTGGGTGGCCTGAGCCAGAAGATTCGAGCCGCGGAGAGCAGCGGCGGAGGCGGCAAGCGTGGAGGCTTTCAGGAACGAGCGCCGTGTGGTCGCATGCAGTGACATGGGGTAAACGTTCTCCGGTGACGAATGAAACGATATAGAGTCGCGACCGGACCTGCAAGCAATTTCCAGCCGCACCCCTGTCCAAAATGTCCGGCGATGATATTCCGTGCCTGCTCCGGCCCTGATTCGTATTCGGCGGCCCTCTCCATGAAGGAGCGTCGAAATTCAGTCGGTCATCTATCGTTGACAGGTGGGCTGCAGAGGATCGACTACCCTGTATCTATATAGACAGCATCTTTCATGAACTGCGGTCGGAGATCGGTGTAGATTCGACTGCCGCAGATGCGTCTGCAGCGAACTAGTGGCCGCAGTGGTAGGGGTGCCCGGCGAGAATGGTCAGAGCGCGGTATACCTGTTCCGCCAGAACGACGCGGGCGAGTTGATGCGGCAGAGTCATGCGACCAAAGGAAAAAAGCAGGTTGGCACGTTGGCGTGCGGCCGGAGACCACCCATCCGCCGGTCCGATGGCGAGCACCAGCCGCTGGACACCCTCATCGCGGATGCGGCCGAGGTGTGCGGCAAACTCATCCGAGGTGTACTGATGGCCGCGACTATCCATCAGAATGGCATACGCCGGATCGCGACCGGGTTGGCGATCTAACCAGGCGAGGATCGCAGTCTCCGAGTCGAACAACTCCGAGTCGCAAGGGACGTATCGCGTGGCGCGCCCTACATAGTCGGCGATCAGGCGGTCGCTCGCC
>JAUTWX010000262.1 GCA_030838385.1 Acidobacteriaceae bacterium | reverse complement strand
ATGAAGATAGGTGTTCTTGCTATCGCGACCTGCTCCGGTAACCTTGACAAGTATGCGCATGGCCCTCATTGCAGGGGAATGCACCTTCCGGGGGATGGAGGGGGCCGCCTCTGAATAGCTACCGGATTGGTCCGCTTCTCTATGTGACTGACCTGTTACTGCCTGAATTGCTACCGGGCACGGCGCAGGCGGGTGACCGGACGGTGAGCATCCGGCTGGGTAAGGCGCCGGCGAAACTCTCCGCTCCACTGGCTACTGTGGAGAGCTACGAGGCCAACGACAAAGAATTTCTGCTCCGCCTGCCCGGTGTTGCCACGTATTACGTTCGCGATGGGGTGGAGATCGTCATCGATTGCGAAGCCGGCGCTCCGGAGCTCGACGTCCGCTCCTATCTCATGGGAAATCTCTTCGCTGTTCTCTGCCATCAGCGGGGACTGCTTCCCCTGCACGCCAGCGCCATTGCGACCCCGCGCGGCGCCGTTGCGTTCCTGGGAACATCCGGCGCGGGCAAGTCCTCGATGGTCGCTTTTCTGTCGCGGCGCGGCTATCGCGTTCTGGCCGACGATATCTGTCTTATCGACCCCGCTGCCCCGCAGCACCAGCGCGTGCTGCCCGTGGCCCCGTGGCTGAAACTCTGGAGCACGACGCTAGAGGCGATGGGCGAATCGAGCCATGGGCTGTCGCGAATCTTTTCCGACGATGAGAAGTACCGCTACGCGCTGCAGCAGCCCGCAGTTCCTACCCGGCTGGCGGAACTCATCCTGCTGGGCCGCGCCGAGTCTCCGGCCGAGGTGAGCTTCGAGCGGCTGGCGCCGGCACACGCGCTGCACGCCATGCTGGATCTTACCTATCAATCCTGGCTGGTGCGTGCCATAGGCCGAACGGAAAGTTACTTTCTGCGCTGCGGACAAGCTCTGGAGGGCGCGCGTGTAACGCGCATGCGCCGGCCGTGGGGCTTCGATGCGATGGAGGCAACGCTTACCGCACTCGAAGCGCACATAAATGCTAATGGCTAATGCAACGCGCTAAGAAGGTCCACCGGAGCTACTCACTGCTGTTGGTTGTGGAGTGAATCGGCGCGAAGAGCAGCGCACTTTCCCCACCGAGCAGCATCCGGTGGTCGACTTCCAGCCAGGTATGTGCGCGAAGCTGGCGGTCCGCGGAGCGGCGCACGCCGTAATGCATGATGCTGCCGATGCCGCGGCGGCGCAGCATGGCATGGGCGGCCAGTGCCTGCGGGAAACATACAAATGACATCGGGCCATAACGGGCGACGGTGAGCACCGCCCAGCGGACGCGCTCGACACGATCGGAGCTGGCTGGATCGGTGCTGGCTGACGCAGGGGCAGCGCGCACCGGGCTCTCCAACCAGCGGAAGATCCACCGCACCGGCAGCAGCACCAGCGCACAGCGCGAAATCAGAAGTGCCGCGAATGCCTCCAGCAGTAGCCACCGCCTCCATGCCGGCAGAGCGCGCCAGCGATGCCACGGATCGCGCCGCATGCGGGCTACTCCCACGGGCGAGACGCCACGATGGAAGAGGACCCACTCCAACGGACTGAGCAGGGCGTAGAGCGGGAAGAGAGCATCCGGCAGATCGAAGCGTTGCCAGATGCGCGGCCGCAGCAGAACCCGCCGCACGACCTCCATGCGATAGGCGAGGCCACGCCGCAGTCCCAGCTCATAGCGCTTCAGCGGCCAGCTTCCGGCTCCATCCTGGGTAGGCTCGAAGCGCTGGGCCAGATGCTGGGTCCACGCGTAATCCAGGATCCATCGCGCCTCACGGCCGGCAGCCTGCAGTTGCATCGGAGCGGTGAGTGCTCCGGAGTCCACGAGTTCCAACTCCTGCGCAAGCTTTAGCGCCGCGGCCATCTCCGGCAGGATGCCGTACTCGCGCGCCCGGTCGGCCAGGGCGCTTCTCTGCTCTGCCGTGAAGCTGCCCCACAGCGCGGCAATGTCTGTCAGCGACTTGAAGCGGAACCATCCGTCGAGCGCACCGTGAACACAGAGATAGAGAAAGCTGCGATCGAGCGGCAGAACAGCCAGCACGGTCTCGCCGAAGTGCACCTGCTCCTGCGACGCCGCGTCTGTATCGGCCAGCGCATTGCCGGGCATGCGCGGATTGCGAAAGAGCCGCCAGTGCAGATCGATCTCGAAATCGTCGCGATCCGAGCGATAGGTGTAGTCCTTGCCATGCCTGCGCCAGGAGCGGCGGCGGCGTGGGGTGAGGCGCGCCTCGGGATCGTTGCGGCGAAAGCCATCCCCCAGCAGGATGCAATCGGCAGTCTCCTCGGTTCCAGGAGCGATCAACAGGTCGATATCGCCAACGTCGCGCACGCCGGGGTCGGAAAAGATGCGCTGCGACAGCGGAACGCCCTTGAGCACCCGGACGGAAACTCCCGCCTGCTGCAGCAGATCGCAGAGCCGCCGCGTCTCGGTGAGATAGCGGAAGGCTCTCAGCGCATTCTCGGCGGCGGCGGCTTTTAACGCGGCCAGAATCGTCGCCGGCACGTCCGCGGCTGCAGGGGACAATGCGCGATAGACCAGCGGTGTAACGCGATGATGGCCGCATAACGCGGGGAAGGACTTCCAATCAATCTGCCTTGAAGCGACGAGCGCTCGGATGTCCGCGGCGTCGGTCTCGGACGATGGCCATCGCACGCAGCGCAGCAGCAGACGCAAATCCGAGGACAGGCGACGGTAGGCGAACGCCATCCGCTCGGCCTGGAATTGCGGGGGCTGGGATTGCGCAGTGCGGGATTGCGCGGTTTGGGCCATAGGCGACGAAGTGTCAGTATCATATGCGAGGCCGCAGGTGGAGCAACGATCCCGGCCGGAGGCGAACTTCTTTATGTCGCGCGAGATTCCCATCACGGCGGAGAGTGTCGTGTCCTGGAGCGAGACGCCGGTCTCCACCGAGGTGGACCGGGAGGTGGTTCTGATGAACGTCAGGCGGGGCCGCTGTTACGGGCTGGGCGAGACGGGCAGCTCCGTATGGCGGCGGCTGGGCTCGCCCATTCGCGTGGATGACCTGTGCCGCGAGCTGATGCTGGAATACCATGCCGACCCGGCGGTGCTAACGAACGACGTGCTGACCCTGCTGGAGAACCTGCAGGAAGAGGGTCTGGTCAAGGTGATCGTTACCTAGGCCTCTGTCAGCTCTAACGCACGAGAAGAGGACTTGCGCTGGGTACGGCGGCAGTCGAATTGCGCACGACGAAGTCCGGCTTCACCACCAAAGTTGCCGGTATCTCCTTGCGCGTTTGCGGCTCGATGTAACTGAGCAGTCCATTCGCGGCGGTCTCTCCCATCGCGCGCAAGGGCTGGCGCACCGTAGTCAGACTCGGATTATTCGTCTGCGCGCTGGGGATATCGTCAAAGCCAACCACCGAGACATCACGGGGAATCTGCAGGCCGTGCTCCTTCAAGCGTGCGATGGCGCCGATGGCCGAGTGGTCATTGAACGCGAAGACTGCTGTGAACGGCACGCGCCGCTCCAGCAGCCGGATCGTCGCCTGGTAGCCGGGGTCGCTGCCGGCTTCGGTGCCCTCCAGTTGCACGCACAGGCGGGGATCAATCTTCAGGCCAAGCTCGTGGGCGATCTGTTCGATTGCCGACCAGCGATAGTGCGTATCGGAGCTGAACTCCTGCCCTTTGATGAAGGCGATCTTCCGATGCCCGAGACCGTGCAGATGGGTCAGCGCCATGCGTACCGCGGTGGTGTGATCCAGTTCGAGATTGGTGACGTTTTCCATTCGCTGATGGCCGGAGACAGCAACCACCGGGATGGGCAGATGCAGTTGGAGCGGCGTGTCGATTGCGATCAGGCCCTCCACGGCCCGGGAGAGCAGCAGCCGCGGATACTCGCGCAGCAGGTCGGGGCGGTGATGATGGCTCACGACGAAATAAAAATAGCCGGACTGCAGCAGCGCACTTTCGATGCCGCTCAGCACGGATGCAGAGTAGCCCTCGCTGATTTCCGGCACCATCACGCCCATGGTGTAGGTCTTCTTGCGGCGCAGCGCACGGGCCAGATGATTAGGCTCGTATTGCATCGCTTCGGCGGCGGCCCATACCAGGTCCTGTGTCCGAGTGGAGATGCGATTGGCTGCAGCGGAGCGGTTCAGGACCCGGGAGACCGTAGCCACGGAGAGCCCCAGATGCTCGGCGACCTCCTTCAGTCCCACCGGCCGGGCCGGCAACTCCGGACCTCGCACCCGATTCCGACCCTCGGCCAATGCCCGCCTCCCGCAAGAGTAATAGCGGAACCCATCATAATTGCCGGGGGAGTTCGCCTTGACTGTGCTCTGCGCGGACTGTTATTTCTTCCACGCTGGCGCAACCGTTTGCGCATAGCACGCCAAGGGGCGGGTCCGTGCCACAAGAACGGCGGAGGCCACCTACACTCGGCGACAAGAATCAGAAGCAAATGAGTAGTTAGACCAAGACCAGCAAGCGTTTTTCTTTGGGAGGCATATGAAGGACAGGAACCGGGCCTGCAGGCTGGGCCGAGAACTCACGCTCGTTTTTGCCGGTGCTGCCCGCAGCGGCATCGTGCTCGCAGGCACGATCCTATTCGTCACCGCAGCCCAGGCGCAGTACCGGGCCTCACTTCGCGGAACGGTCACCGACCCGTCGGGCGCTGTTGTCTCCGGCGCGGCCGTCACGCTTACAAATACCGGCACCGGCCAAACGATGACGGCGACCTCGGATGCCAGTGGCATTTACACGTTCAACGGTTTGCCGCCTGATCGCTTCAGCTTGAGGGCCGAAAAACAGGGCTTCCAGACGACCAATATCGCGGAAGTCGTACTCATCCCCGAGCAGCCCAACGCGCTCAATATCAAAATGCAAGTCGGTGGCACGACGCAGCAAGTAATCGTCTCCGGCTCCGCCGCGCCGCTGCTCGATACCGATACCGCGACGGTCAGCGCCACCATCAGCAGCAATCAGATTCAGCATCTGCCGTCCTATAACCGCGACGTCTTCCAACTCGCGCAACTGACCCCGGGAGTCTTTGGCGATGCCGCGCAGAGTAGCGGTGGCGGCTCGAGAGCAAATCCCGGCAACCAAGGACCGGGGGGAAGCCAAGGCAGTAACGCCGGTATATTCGCGACGGAGAACGGACCGCAGGTCCAGGCACAAGGTGGTCAGTATGAGACCAATGGTATCTCCGTTGACGGCATCAGCACAGTGAGCGCTGTTTGGGGCGGCACGTCCATCATCACGCCTAGCGAAGATTCGATCTCCGACGTCAAGATTACCTCCAACAGCTACGATGCAGAGGCAGGCCGCTTCAGCGGGGGCCAGATGCAGGTCACCTCGAAGAGCGGTACGAATGATATTCACGGCAGTCTCTTCTTCAAAGCTTCCCGTCCAGGACTGAATGCCTATCAAAGATGGAACGGCACCGGATCCAACATGCCTGGTACACCCACCGAGCGCGGGGTGAATAGAGACGAGTCACGCACGAATAACTATGGCGGCAGCATTGGCGGTCCGATCTGGAAGAATCGGGTTTTCGCATTCTTCAATTACGAAACCAGCCCGTTCGCGTCTAGTTCGACGTCGCAGGGCTGGTATGAGACTTCGCAGTTCGATACCTCGGCCGCTCCGGCGAACAGCATCGCGTCACAGTATCTGTCGTTCAAAGGCGCAGCAGTCGCGTCCAATGGAATCATTCCCCGCACCTGCGCCTCGATCGGCCTGACGGAAGGCGTTCAATGCGCGACGGTGGGGGGCGGATTGGACGTTGGCTCGCCACTCACGAATGGGCTGGGCCGACAGGACCCGACGTACGGTGGCTCTTCGAGCACTCCGGGCATAGGAAATGGATTGGACGGCGTGCCGGACCTGGCGTACTTCAACACTGTGAACCCAACCACTATCTCGCAAACCCAGTGGAATGGACGTCTGGACGCTGTCGTCACACAGAACGATCATCTGAGCTTCGCGATCTACTGGGTGCCTACTACAACCACGGACTATCAAGGTCCGGTTCGCGCAGCAAACTTCTGGCATCACGATCAGACCAACGATGCCTTCTCCGTTATCTGGAACCACACCTTCTCTCCCACCTTGCTGAACCAGGCGCGTGCTAACGCCGCAGGCTGGCGCTTCAACGAACTCGCCAGCAATCCGCAGGCACCGTTCGGACTGCCCGCCAACACCATCGATAATATCGGCACGATCGGCCAGCAGAACGGCTTCCAATATTTCGGCCCTCCGGGACCAGGCGTCTACAACCAGTGGACCTATGACTACAACGACGTCCTGACCAAGATACTTGGCCGTCACAGCATCAAAGTGGGCGGTGATTTTACGCGGCTCTACTACCTGAATGAGAACGTGGGCGCGGCGCGGCCTTCGTTCACCTTCCGCAATCTGTGGGACTTTGCCAACGATGCTCCTTACGGAGAAGGCGGGCAGTTCCAATCGGCCACTGGCGTTCCCTTCTCCAATCGCCAGGACAACCGGGTGAATCTGTGGGGCTTCTTCATTCAGGACGATTTCAAAATACGAGCCAACCTGACCATCAACGCTGGTCTGCGCTGGTCGTACTTCGGTTCGTTCTATGCCAAACAGAGCGATCTCGACGTTCTGCAGGGTCTCAATAACCTGGCGACTTTGAATGTCCGCGTGGGCGGGAACCTTTACACCCCGCAAAAGACCAACTTCGGCCCCCAACTCGGCTTTGCGTGGCAGCCGTTGAAGTCGGAAGGCAAAATGGTTATTCGTGGCGGATTCGGCATCAGTTACAACCAGAACGAGATTGCCATCACGGCAAACGCAAGCGGCAACCCGCCCACCGCTGTGCAGGCGAACTTCTGCTGCTCAACGCCAACCAGCAATGCTACGGGCATCCTCTACCAGACAGCGACCAACCTCACTTCGATCTTCGGATACACACCCAACCCTGCCGCCATTACGCACTTCGGGTCGAACAATCTGCCAACCAATGGCCAGGCCATCCAGGTGACGGGCTTCGAGGCCAATCCGAAGACCATCGCGAACTATCACTACTCACTCGATATGCAGTATCAGCTTCCGGCCAATCTCGTGATGTCGATCGGCTATCAGGGAAGTCAAAGCAGACATCTTTTCGTCAACTCGAATTACAACATCATCGCTGGGGGCAATGGCCGGCCTTTGAGCCCGTTTGCCAATTTCATCAATTACTGGGGCAATACGGGCACCGGAAACTACAGCGGCCTGATCACCACCCTCCGTCACACCTTCTCGCATAACTTTCAACTCGAGGCTCAGTACGCATGGGCGAAAGCGATGGA
>JAUTWX010000247.1 GCA_030838385.1 Acidobacteriaceae bacterium | reverse complement strand
GGATCGTCTTCGGCCTCGCCGGTGGCCTGGGCATCGAAAACAAACCGTCCATGGTGGTCTTCCTCGTCGCGTTGCTCATCGGTCTGCTGCTCACGCCGCAGCGCCGCATCGTCTTCACACGCGGCGCCCTTATCGGTGTGGCGCTTGTCATCGCGCTCGCTTTACCCAACCTGCTGTGGCAGATCCACAATCACTTCCCCACCCTCGAGTTCATTCACAACGGTAAGGTTGATCACAAGAATGTCGTCCTCTCGCCGCTGCAGTTCGTGGGCGCGCAGGCACTGATGCTGAACCCGCTCAGCCTGCCGCTCTGGTTGGCGGGCGTGGTGTGGCTGCTGGTCAGCCGCCGCAGTCGCGAATGGCGTTTCCTGGGCTGGACCGATCTCGTCTTTCTCGCGCTCATGTTTGCTACCCGCGATGCGAAGGACTACTACCTCGCGGCTATCTATCCCGTGATCTTCGCCGGCGGCGGCATCGCGTGGCAGGCGCTCCTTCGAAGACGCAGCACCACCTGGATCGTTCCCGGCTACGCGGCAGTGCTGGTCGTCGGCGGCATTCTCGCCATGCCCATGAGCATGCCCGTCCTCTCGCCCGAGCAATGGCTTGACTACACCGCCCGCATGCACCTGCGCAATACCGCCGCCAATATGGAGAACGAGGCCACCAGCGCCTTTCCGCAGTTCTATGCCGACCGTTTCGGATGGCAGGAGATGGTCGACCACGTCACCCGCATCGTCAACGGGCTCTCGCCCGCGGACCGAGCCCGCGTTGGCATTCTCTGCTCCAATTACGGGGAGGCCGGCGCCATCGACTTTCTCGGCGCCGGGCGTGGCCTGCCCGCCGCCATCAGTGGCCACAACAACTACTGGATCTGGGGACCGCGTGGCGAACTCGGCGAAGTCATGATCGTCATCAACGGTGCGTCGCTCGACGAGATGCGCAAGTACTACGACTCCGTCGAAGTCGCCGGCGTCATGAATCACCCCTACGCGATGCCCTTCGAGCACCGCAACATCTATCTCTGCCGCGGACGCAAAGGCAGCCTCGTGAAGGACTGGCCCGAGTTCAAGCACTACCTCTAGCCCCGTCAGCCGCGCGACGATTTCGCGGCACACAGCAGACGAACTCGCGCTACTCTAGCGAAACACTCTTCCGCCGGAGCCTTCACCATAGCCGCTTCCGTCTCCACCGCCGCGCAGCGCGAACACCAGCCGCTCGAGCGCGTGCTCGGCCTCTCGCAATCCACGGCCATCGTCGTCGGCACCATCATCGGTAGCGGCATCTTCCTTGTCCCGCAGGAGATGATGCGCGCCGTCGGCCACTCCTCTCTGGTCTATCTTGCGTGGATCGCTGGCGGACTGCTCTCGCTCTTTGGCGCCATGACTTACGCCGAGCTCGCCGCGCGCATGCCCGAGGCTGGCGGCGAATACGTCTACATCCGCCGCGCCTACGGCGATCTACCCGCGTTCCTCTATATGTGGACGTGGTTCGCCGTCGCCAAACCCGCATCCATCGCCACCGTCACTATCGGACTCGCACGCACACTCGCGCTCTTTCCCTCGCTCACGTGGCTCGACCACACGGCCATCGCCGCGCCCATCCCGCTCGCCTGGTCGCAGCTCTTCGCCATCGCGATGACCTGGCTGATGACTGGCCTCAACTACATCGGCATCCGCCGCGCTGCAAACTTCCAGCTCGTGTTCACCTGGCTTAAGGTGCTGCTGGTCCTGGTCATCGCCATCACCTGCTTCGCCAGTGCGCACGGACTCGCGGCAAACTTCGGCACTGTCTTTGCCGGCGCGCAGAGCGGCTTCGCGGGATTTATGGTCGCGCTTATCGCGGCTCTGTGGGCCTACGACGGCTGGAACGACCTCAACATGGTGGCGGGTGAAGTCCGCAACCCGGAGCGCAACGTGCCTCTCGCGCTGCTCTTCGGCGTTGGCATCGTTGGATTCCTTTACATCTCGGTCAACGCGGCCATTCAGTACATGCTGCCCGCCGTAGCAGTTGCTGCCTCGCAGCGTCCGGCCGTAGCCGCGGTCAGCCTGGTGCTCGGTGCCACCGGCGCCACGCTGGTCACCGCAGGCATGGCACTCAGCATCTTCGTCACGCTCAACGGCACCATCATGTCCGGCGCGCGCGTGCCCTTCGCTGCTGCGCGCGACGGTCTCTTCTTCAAGAAGGTCGCGGAGCTCAGTCCACGCTTCGGAACGCCCGCCCCATCGTTGGTCTTGCAGGCCTCACTCAGCACTCTGCTGCTGCTCGCGGTCGGCCGTTTCCAGCAGCTCTTCGAGCTCGCCATCTTCGCCGAATGGCTCTTCTACATGATCGCGTCCAGCACCATCTTCGTGCATCGCCGGCGCGCGGCCAGGGAGAGCGCAACCACCTTCCGCATGTGGGGCTACCCCGCGCTGCCGGCGTTCTTCATCGTGGCCGCGGCGGTGCTGCTCGCCTACAGCTACCAAAGCAACCTGCGCAACTCGCTGCTCGGCACCGCCATCATCCTCGCCGGGGTGCCGCTCTTCTACGCATTCAAACGCAAGACGACCCCGTAGCCCGGGACGCATCGCCATTCTTCCTGCAGAGACAGATCAGCCTGGAGCTCGCGTTCCCAACCGGGCACCTCGTCAGCGGAGCATTGCCCATCCGCGTCCGTCCCTCCGGTTTCCTCCGCTCCCTATTCCCTTTAGCTGCGCGTGGCAAGAGCACCACCGCATAAAAAAACGACCTCCGTAATGCTGCGTTTGTGGGATCCGTAGGAGCAACCTAGGTGTAAGCGACAGTTAGCAACTTCTACGTTTCAATGGACTTGCCATGATTTCCTTGGATCTCACCCGCGAAGCGCCGCTCGTCGATCGAAGCAGGCTGCATTTGGTGAAGGGTTGCAAGCTCTCCATCTGCCATCACTGCAAAAAGAGCCTCATGCGCAAGAGTCTGCTGCGCTGCAACGAGTGCCGCCACGACTTCTGCCCGAATTGTCTGGATGCCTGCCGCTGCTATACCCAGGGTGGCTTCCGCATCGGCTCGCGCCGCCAACCTCGACATCTGTCCCTGGTTACCGGGGCGATGCCCCAGACCTTCCATCTGGGGAAGTAGCCGCAATCCCTTTTCGGGACGAGGCCGCTTTTGGGAATGAAGCCGCCGTTCTCTGGCGCTCGTCCCGATTCAGGACCGGCGCCGCACACACTCCTCATAGAGCCGCAGATACTCCCCCGCAGGCTCACGCCAGGAGTAGTCCTTCCGCATCCCATTTCGCTGCAATCCCTGCCATGCGCTCTTATCCGCGAAGGTAGTCAAAGCCCTGTCCAGTGCCGCCATGAAGGCCGCTGGTTGGTAGGGATAAAACTTGAAGCCTGTTCCCGTCTGCGCCACAGGGTTCCACTCTTCAATGGTGTCATCCAGACCGCCCGTCGCATGCACCACCGGCACTGTCCCATACTTCAGGCTGTAGATCTGGCTCAACCCGCAGGGCTCATAACGCGACGGCATCAGGAACATATCCGCGCCCGCT
>JAUTWX010000190.1 GCA_030838385.1 Acidobacteriaceae bacterium | reverse complement strand
GGTTTTGGCGCGGTCACGGGAGGGCTCACTGACTTCTCTCCGCCAGCAGGCGGTTTCTATCTGGATCACGACCAGCGCAACTCACTGACTGCGGGCTTCGATGGCGCACTGCCCTGGCGAACCACCGCTGCATTCGACTTTGTCTACGGCTCGGGGTTCCTGAACGGCGATGGGCCGGATCATCTGCCCAGCTATCGCACCTTCGATCTCGCTCTGAACAAAGAGATCGGCGAGAGATGGACGATCCGCGCCATCGGCACCAACATCACCAACAAGCGCTACCAGGTGGATCTGAGCAATACCTTCGGCGGCAGCCACGTTGGCGACCCCCGCATGCTCTCGGTGGAGGCGCGCTACCGGTTCCACTTCTAGAGAAGTGGCATCATCAGAAGAGGAGATGTGGATGAGACGAGTTGTGCGGAGCCTCCTGTCCGGGCTGATGTTTGCCCTGCCGGTGGCGGGCTGTCATAGCGATGCACGCCCGGCGGCAAGCGTGCAGTCCGGGACGGCGAAGCAGTACGCGGTGAAGGGAATCATCGTCGGAACGGATCCCGCGCATGGCGAGGTCACGGTCGACAGTGAGGCGATCCCGGGATTCATGGACGCCATGACGATGCCGTACAAGGTCAAGGACGCGAACGTGCTGCAGGACCTGCATCCAGGCGACCACATGACTGGAATGCTGGTGGTTGGAGACAGCGGCACGCTTCTCGACCAGATCGTAATCACGGCGCAGGCCCAGCCGGATTACAAGCCACAGGCGCAGTATCATGTTCCCGCTCCCGGCGATCCGGTGCCGGAGTTTCACCTCACCAACCAGAGCGGCCGGCAGATCGACCTGAGGCAGTTCCGCGGCAAGGCGCTTCTGGTCACGTTCATCTATACGCGCTGCCCTCTTTCTGACTACTGCCCGCACATGAGCCGCAACTTCGCTGCCATCGACAAGAGCCTGCAGGCCGATCCGGCGCTCTATCGCAGGACGCATCTGCTGAGCATCAGCTTCGATCCGGCGTACGATTCGCCGGCCGTGCTGCGCAGTTACGGTGAGGCGTACACCGGCAACTACACGAAGGAGAAGTTCGAGCACTGGGACTTCGCTGCGCCATCGAAGGCGGATCTGCCGAAGCTGCTGGAGTTCTTCGATGTGGGCGCGACGCCGGGCGAGAACCACACCATCACGCATTCGCTCTCGACGGCGGTGATCGGGCCGGACGGAACGATCGTGCAGTGGTATCCGACGAATGACTGGAAGGCGGAGGATGTTTTGAACGAATTGAAGAAGGTGGCCGGGGGTACGGAGGGATGATTCTGGTGCTGATGGGAGTGACGGCGAGCGGCAAGACGACGATCGGCACCAGGCTGGCGGCTGCCGAGCATTGGGAGTATGCCGAGGGCGACGATTACCACTCCGAAGCCAACAAAGCCAAGATGCACGCCGGCATTCCACTGACGGATGAGGACCGCGCGCCGTGGCTGGCCAGCCTGCATGAGGTGCTGCTGGGCTGGTATCGCAGCGGGAAGAGCGGGGTGCTGGCCTGCTCGGCTCTGCGGCAGTCCTACCGCGATGAGCTCTCCGACGGTATTCCCAGCGCCGTGCTGCGCTTCGTGCTGCTGGAGGTGCCGAGGGACGTGCTCGAGCACCGGCTGGAGGAGCGCAAGAACCACTACATGAGCCCGGCGCTGCTGGACAGCCAGATTGCGACGCTCGAGACGCCGCCGGACGCAATCCGGATTCGGGGGGATCTTCCGCCGGATGAGGTGGTTCGCCAGATCATGAACGCAGTGCGTGCCACGGAATCGCATCCATAGCCGTTCTGGTTCATCTATCCTGAAGGTCTATATGGCAAAGCTTGCGATGGTCTTCGGCGTCCTGATCGCGCTGGTCGGTGTAACCGGGTATGTCGAGACGCACTTCTGGCACGCGCTCATCCCGGTGGTTCTAGGCCTTCTGTTGATACTGCTCGGGTTCCTGGCCAGCACGGAGGATGCGAAGCGGCGCATGCTGGCAATGCATATCGCCGTCACCATAGGGCTGCTCGGCTTTCTGGGCACGATTCCGGGGTTGATCGCGATGGGCGGCTATCTCAGCGGCCACGCTCCGGATGCGGTCGCCGGTGTTCAGGTTGGGCACAAGCTGGCGGCGGAGGTGCAATCGGTCACCAGTATTCTGTGCCTGATTTTTGTGCTGCTGTGCGTGCGTTCGTTCATTGCGGCGCGGCGCGCGCGCGCCTAGGGGCCCTCCGTGCAAAGCATGCGTTCCAACAACTTCTCAAGCAAGGCAGAGCGCACCACGTCGGTGCGCAATGCCAACCGTGCCGGCGACAGCGCGCCGCCCGCCAAGCCGAAGCTGGCGGATGCGTGGCCGCATGTCTGGCGGCTCATGCGTCCGCGCCGCGGGCTGCTGGCGCTGGGTTTCGTGCTGATGATCATCAACCGCGTCTGCGGCCTGGTGCTGCCGGCCTCTTCCAAGCCTTTTGTCGATGGCGTGCTCCACAAGCAGCAGGAGAGCCTGCTGCTGCCCATCATCGGTGCCGTGCTGACGGCTACCGTCATCCAGGCGTCCACTTCCTTTGCGCTGACGCAGCTTCTCTCCAAGGCGGCGCAGCGCATGATTGCCGACCTGCGCCGGCAGGTACAGGTGCACATCGGGCGGCTCTCGGTCAGCTTCTACGACGCCAATCGCACCGGCAACCTGGTGTCGCGCATCATGACCGACGTCGAAGGCGTACGCAACCTGATCGGCACCGGGCTGGTGGATTTTGTCGGCGGCATCATTACCGCGCTCTTTGCCTTCGTGGTGTTGATGAAGATCAGCGCCACCATCACGCTCATCATCTTCGTCGTCATCGTGCTGTTTGCCACGCTGCTGCAGAAATCGCTGCGGACGATGCGGCCGATCTTTCGCGAGCGCGGCAAGATCAACGCGGAGGTCACCGGCCGGCTTACCGAATCGCTGGGCGGCGTGCGCGTGGTGAAGGGCTATCACGCGGAGTCCCGCGAGGCCGGGGTGTTTTCGCAGGGCGTGCAGCGGCTGCTGGACAACGTGATGAGGTCGCTCACCATGACCTCTGTGTTGTCGCTTGCATCGACCGGCGTCGTGGGATTCATGGGCTCGCTGGTGATGTACCTGGGTGGCCGGGCGGCGCTGCACAATCGCATCACCACCGGCGGCTATGTCGAGTACACGATGTTCCTTGCCTTCATGGTCGCTCCTATCTTCCAGGTGGTGAATGTTGGGACGCAGCTAACTGAGGCGATTGCCGGTCTTGACCGGACCGCTGAAATTCTCGGGGAGCGGCAGGAGTATGACGAGCCGGCGCGGGTTATCGACCTGCCCCCGGTGGTGGGTGACGTACGCTTCAACGAGGTGCGGTTTGCGTACGAGCCGGACAAGCCGGTACTGCACGGCATCTCGTTCCATGCCGAGCCGGGGACAGTGACGGCGCTGGTCGGCTCTTCGGGCTCAGGCAAATCCACGATCATCAGCCTGGTATGCGCCTTCCATGCGCCGGATTCGGGCACGATCCTGGTGGATGGCGTCGATCTCTCGACGGTGAAGCTGGACAGCTACCGCAGCCAGCTTGGGGTGGTGCTGCAGGAGTCGTTCCTGTTCGACGGGACGATCCGGGAGAACGTAAAGTTCTCGCGTCCCGATGCGACCGAGGAGCAGTTGCTGCATGCCTGCGCGGTCGCGCGCGTGGACGAGTTCGCCGAGCGTTTTCCGGATGGCTACGACACCATCGTGGGCGAGCGCGGCGTAAAGCTCTCCGGCGGCCAACGGCAGCGCGTGTCGATCGCCAGGGCGATTCTGGCGGACCCGCGCATCCTGATTCTGGACGAGGCTACGTCCAGCC
>JAUTWX010000164.1 GCA_030838385.1 Acidobacteriaceae bacterium | reverse complement strand
GGATCCTGTTCCAGTCAGGTCTGCGCGAATCGTGCCCAGATAGTGATTATGCGTCTTCGACCAGGCAACACGTTCCAATAAAGACTGGATCGCGTCCGCAGAGGGCTGCATCTCCCGCGCTAGCTTGCGATCACTCGCACTCGCCGCAATCTCGCGGAACGACTGAATAGCCCGGTATTCCGACGCCAGCAGGTCCGCGCCAAAGATGAAATCGCGCGAGACCTCGGTGTAGCTCGGGATGCCGCGGGAATGAACAAAGCGGCCTTCCGTTTGGTACTGGTTCGCGATGCGTGGTCGCTTCAATATCGTGTCCGGCGTAAGATGCCAGACCCTGATGTAATCCCCCATGGTGATGCGAAAGAAGCGCTGGAAGACGGGACCATCGCGGTAGGAGTCATCGCCCGTCCAGCGCCACATACGCACGATGGCATCGAGCACATCGAAGTTCGCCGGCAGGTTGAACCAGAAGTCGGTGTCGGAGAGATAGTCTGCGGGCGACGGGCGACCGTTGCCGTCGATCTCCCAGTAAGCCGCCCAGTCGCGCTCTTTCGCAGCCGATTGCGCGAAGAGGCCCAACATATTTCGGTTCGCGGCATACAGGCCAAGTGCGGCCGCACCCTCCGTCTGGTGCGAGACATCGCGCATGCAGAAGGCGTTCCGGCCCGGCAGAGCCGCTTCATACCATGGCCCCATGTTGCCCGCGCTCGGGCGGGTGTAGGTCAGGGCCTGTTGCTTCGCCCACTCGAACGACTGCTGCAACGACGTATTCGTCGAGGTGAAGCCGAGCGGTGAGGCCGCCGGCTGCTGAGCGCCGGCGAGTCCACTGCATGCGAGAAGAAGGACCGCCAGCGTGCGTCTCTTGTTTGTCATCGTTGTTTTCTCTTCGCGGACTATCGAAGCGCGAGGACCAGACCGGGCGATGAGAGATCTCCCTGTGTGGCCGCGCGCAGTCCAAAGCTTCGCAGATTTGCCTCCGTAAGTTGAAGGCTGCGGCCGTCGATGCGCACGCGATTCGTCACGTCGATCGCTTCTTCGCTTGCCAGGTCCTGAGCTATGACTCGCCGGCCTTGAAGCGGACGGTCGAAGACGAGGGTAAGCATTGTGAAACTGCCAAAGATACCATACGGTCCCGGAGCATCTCCGACGTGCAACTCCACCTCTGCCGGAGGCATATACCAGGCACGGCCGGTCCGAGTGCGTTCCTGTGCTCCGATTGCGACTGCGCCATTCGGAAATCTCGACGCAACGATGAACGGCTTTTCGCCGCTCGAGGTGACGCGCGGGAGAGCAATCTCCCGCGACATGCATGCAGGCGCTCCCTGGTACGCGGTTTGTCCTGCGAGATCGTTCTGCCAGGTCTGCCCGCGTTCGAAGGTCCAGCTATCCGCAAGGACCTCATCGCTGACCTGGATGGTGCCGGTACCGACGGGATAGGGAGCAGCGATGCGCTGCCAACGCACCGCGCGCACCACCTCGTCCATGCGGCGCTTGGCCTGTCTCGATCCGTTGAAGAACAGGTCCGTATCCGGCGCTGGTCGCAATCCGTGCAGTGGATGACGGAGCACGCCCATGGTGCAGCCCATCGCGGCAGCGACATAGACCTCATCCTCAACGTTCAACAGTGCGCGGCCGTTGTGTCCCTGCGCACCCTTCAGCATCTCTGCAAGGCGGTCGAGCGTTGTGGGCAGGGAGAGGATCGAGGTCACGTCGTAGGTGCGATAGACGTCGGTGCGGGCAAGGATCTGTTGCCGTCGGGAGTTCCACGGCTGCACGCCGAAACGGCCATCGCGGCGCCAGTCGCCATTCACGGGCGCCTCACCGTGTACATGCTCCAGCACCAGTCGCGTCCCATTCCTGCGGCGCAGGTCGATGAGGTGAAAGGCGGGGTCGCCGATGTCGATTTTCCAGTAGTCGACGCCCGCTGCCTCGCTCAGCGTCTCAAGCTGCTCGTCGCGGTGGCCGCCCGGTGTGTTGCGACACCACAGCGCGGCGGCGCGCCACTCCGTTTTGCGGATAGCGCCGTTCAGCGCCGCGAGCCGCTCCTCTGGCCCGCCGGAGAAGGAGGGAAACTTCCGCGCATCCAGTTCAAAGCTGGCGGTGCCTCCCGATTCCCAACCGTCATCGAGCATGAGATAGAGATCCTTGCGTATGCGAGGGAAGAACTGGACGGCCCAGCCATCGTTGCCGAGGACCGCCTGCTCCGACATCGCATCGTGCGCGAGCCGGCTCCCCGATTCACCCTCGAGCACCTCCGGAGGAAGATGCTTCAAGTGATGACCGTACATGTAGTTCTGGACTGCCCAGGTGCACCAATAGTTCGGTGCGGTACATGGACTGTCGGGCACCAGATTTTCTCGCGCGGAGGCAACGGCAGGCAGGCCGTCCAGGCAGGACGCCAATGCTGTAGTCGCTCCTGCCACGACGAAGCTCCTCCTATTCATATGCAGCCCTCTCAGTGTTTTTCAGGATGGAGCGAATACGCCGTTACGCAGAAAAAGGAGCGCGTACCGCCGTGTGGTTCAGCCAGGGCAGTACGCGCCGGGAAAGATCGCTAAAAGTTAAAGTGGGCACCAATCTG